>NZ_KB891240.1 GCF_000373365.1 Parafrankia discariae | reverse complement strand
TACCTGGACCGCTGCGACCGGCACTACACCAACCAGCGCTGGCTGCGCCGTGACTTCGGCGGCAAGCTGCCCAGCGAGGTGTTCCGCGACCACTCGCTCGCCTGCTACGTCACCGACCCGACATCGCTGAAGCTGCGCAACGAGATCGGGATCGACATCATCGCGTGGGAGTGCGACTACCCGCACNCGGACTCGATCTGGCCCGAGGCGCCGGAGTTCGTGCTCAACGAGCTGAACAACGTCGGCGCGACCGACGAGGAGATCGACAAGATCACCTGGCGGAACGCCTGCCGGTTCTTCAACTGGGACCCGTTCGCCGAGATCCCGAAGGAGCGGGCGACCGTCGGTGCCCGTCGCGCGATCGCGACCGACGTCGACACCAGCATCCGCTCCCGCAAGGAATGGGCCCGCCTCTACGCGCAGCGACAGACCACCTGATCCACCTCCACGCGGCCGGCGAGACAACGAGGAGCCGCGCCACCCGCCCGAGCGGTGCTTCCCACCGAATCCGGGTCCTGCGAAGAAAGGCCCGTCACCCGTGACAGACGATCTGTACTGGGACCCGTTCGACCGGGAGTTCCACGTCGATCCGCATCCGCTCTGGCACCGGATGCGGGACGAGGCACCCGTGTACCGCAACGAGAAGATGGACTTCTACGCGCTGTCCCGGTTCGCGGACGTCGACGCGGCCCACCTGGACAGTGCCACGTACAGCTCGGCGTACGGCACGGTTCTCGAACTCATGTCGCCCGAGCCGCTGAAGACCGGGCAGATAATCTTCATGGACCCGCCGATCCACACGACGATGCGGGTGCTGGTCTCGCGGGCGTTCACGCCGCGCCGGGTCGGCGGGCTCGAGGGGAGCATCCGCGAGATCTGCGCGGAGCTGCTGGACCGGCAGGTCGGCGGTGGCGGGTTCGACTACATCCAGGACTTCGCAGCGCTGGTCCCGTCGATGGTGATCTCCCAGCTGATCGGGGTGGACCCGGCCGACCGCGAGGAGATCCGCCACACGATCGACCAGACCTTCCACCTCGATCCGGAGAAGGGGATGGTCAACGACATCTCGCTGGCGGCCTCCGCGAAGTTCCACGCCTACCTGTCCGAACAGCTGGAGTCGCGGCGGGCCGCGCCCAGGGACGACATGATGACGGCGCTCGTGCAGGCGGAGATCGGCACCGACGAGGGCACCCGTCGCCTCACCACCTCCGAGGCCGCCGACTTCACCGCGCTGCTCGTGGCCGCCGGCACCGAGACCGTGGCCCGGCTGCTCGGCTGGGCGTGCGACGTGCTCGAGACGCACCCCGACCAGCGCGCGGAGCTGGCCGCCGACCCGTCGCTGCTGGGGAACGCGGTCGAGGAGACGCTGCGCTACGAGTCGCCGTCCCCCGTCCAGGGCCGCGTCACCACCCGGGACGTCGAACTCCACGGCACCACCATCCCGGCCCGGTCGAAGATCATCCTGCTGACCGCGGCCGCCGGGCGTGACGAACGCCGGTACGCCGACCCCGACCGTTTCGACATCAGGCGGCGGGTCGACAGCCATGTCGCGTTCGGCCGCGGGGCGCATTTCTGCCTGGGCGCGGCGCTCGCCCGGATGGAGGGGCGGATCGCGCTGGAGGAGACCCTGCGCCGCTTCCCGACCTGGGAGGTCGACCGGGACAACGCGACCCGGCTGCACACCAGCACCGTCCGCGGCTACGAGAAGCTCCCGATCGTCGTCTAACCTCCCCGCCGGGCGGTGCGCGCAGCTCGTTGGATCTGAAGGAGCCCCATGAGATATCGAAGGTTCGGAACGACCGGCGTCGAGGTCAGCACCCAGTGCCTGGGCACGATGAACTTCGGCCGGCTGGGCAGCACCGATCCCGACGACAACGTCCGGATCATCAACCGCGCGCTGGACGGCGGGATCAACTTCATCGACACCGCCGACGTGTACTCGCACGGCGAGAGCGAGGAGATCATCGGCCGGGCGGTGAAATCCCGCCGGGACGACGTGGTACTGGCGACCAAGTGCTACTACCCCCTGGGTGACCGCCTCCAGCGGGGATCCTCCCGCCGCTGGATCACGCAGGCCGTCGAGGGCAGCCTGCGCCGGCTGGGCACCGACCGCATCGACCTGTACCAGATGCACAAGCTCGACTGGAACACCGATCTGGAGGAGACCCTCGGCGCCCTCACCGACCTCGTCCGGCAGGGCAAGGTCCTCTACCTGGGCTCGTCGTCGTACCCGGCGGACTGGATCGTCGAGGCCCAGTGGGCGGCGGCCCGCCGCGGCGGCGAACGGTTCGTCTGCGAACAGCCGCAGTACTCGATCTTCGCCCGGTCGATCGAACAGGACGTCCTGCCCGCGTGCCGGCGGCACCGGATGGCGGTCATCCCCTGGAGCCCGCTCGCCGGCGGTTGGCTGACCGGCAAGTACCAGCGCGGCCAGGAACCGCCGGCCGGCTCACGCTACGACCCGACCAGCCCGTTCATGCGGGGAACGGTCAGCTCGGCCGAGGACCGCTCCGCGCCCGCCCGGTTCGACGCCGTCGACGCCCTGCGCGCCGTCGCCGACCAGGCGGGAATCACCCTGACCGAACTGGCCATGGCGTTCGTGGCCAGCCATCCCGCCATCACCTCGACGATCATCGGGCCACGCACCATGAAGCACCTCGAGGACGCGCTGAACGCCGCCGACGTCGACCTCGACGCGGACGCGCTCGACGCCATCGACAAGATCGTGCCACCCGGCACCGACATGCCCGGGATCGACCACTTCACCCAGCACCCGTCCCTGCTGGCCGCCGCCCGGCGACGTCCGTGAAGGCGGCGCGTCCCAAAGCGGGCGAGATCACCGTCGTCGACCTCGACGAGCCGCCCGGCATCGGCGACGAGGTCATCCGGATCGCGGCGGCGAGCATCTGCAGCTCGGACCTGATGTACATGCGGTTCGGGCTGGAACGGGTCATCGGACACGAACTGGCCGGCGTCCGCGCCGACGGAACCGGGGCCGTCGTCGAGGCGCTCTACGGGTGCATGGAATGCGACCTGTGCCTGGACGGCCGGTACAACCTGTGCCCCACCCACATCCACCGCGCGCTCGGCTCCAGCGCCGACGGCGGGATGGCCGAACAGTTCCGCGTCCCCTCGCAGCGGCTCGTCGCGCTGCCGCCCGGTCTCGACGTCCGCGACGCCTCCCTCGTCGAGCCCGCGTCGGTCTCCTGGCACGCCCTGCGCCTGGCCGGCACCGGGCCGGACACCCGGGTCGCCGTCGTCGGGGCCGGGGCGCTGGGCCTGCTCGCCGCCGCCGGCGCGCGCCGCCAGGGCGCACCCGAGGTGGCCATCGAAGCACGCCACCCGCACCAGGCCGCGGCCGGAGAGCGCATGGGAGCCGAGGTCGGGCCGACGGGCCTGTACGACGTGGTCGTGGAGGCCGCGGGATCGTCGGAGAGCCTCGCCCACGCCGTCGACCTCGTGGCGCCGGGTGGCACCGTGGTCGTGGTCGGGTTCCACATGGGCACCGTCGAGGTCAACTGGTCCCCGCTGTTCCACCGCGAGGCCAGGCTCATCCCCTCGATGAGCTACTGCCGGCACGCGAACGGGCGCGAGATGGAGGACGCGGCGGCCATGCTCGCCGACGATCCCGAGATCGCCCGCACGCTGATCACCCACCGGTTCCCGCTCGAGGACGCGGTCGAGGCGTTCCGGGTCGCGGCCGACCGGAAGGCCGGAGCGCTGCGGGTGGTGGTCGAACCGTGACCCCGTCCCTGCTCGCGGACGCGGCAGGCTTCGTCTGAATTTGAGTGTTCGCGCTCAGGCGGTCCTGGAGGCCCCTGGGAAGACTGGCTCCCATGCCCACCTCGCCGGCGACGCGGACGCCGACCTCCACCCTTACGCGAGCCCTCCACGGCGGGACCGCCGTCCTGCTGATCGCGGCCGTGCCGGTCGCGGTCATAGGACTGCTGGGACAGGACGACTACCAGGGCGTCCCCCGGTCGGAACTCGACTACGCCGTCCGGCCGCCGGACATCCCCGCCGGACGGATGACGGCCATCGGCGTCGTCGCCCTGCTCCTGGCGGCCGTCGCGACGGCGTTCCTGCTGCGCGAGGGCCGTCGCGGCGCGGTCGACCGGCGCCGGTGGCAGGTGGTGTGCCCGCTCGTCGGAGTCGGCGTGATCCTCGGCTTCGGGTACCACGTCGCGACCGCCGGAGCGATCGGCGCCAACATCGGGTTCGGCCTCGTCATCCTCTTCGGCGGTCCTCTGGTGGTCGCGCTGCTGGTGGTCGCGGTGGCCCGGGAACAGGCGCTGCGCGCCGCGGCCTCCGTCGGGCACGCGTCACGGCACGTCACGGCGACGTAGCGCATGCCACCCGCCGAAGGCCGCGGCTACCGCCCAGACAGCCATGATGAACAGGCCCAGCCACGGGTTGTAGGAGACGTCCGGGTCCGCCCGGAGATTCATGATCGCGTACTGGCCGGCCCGGTCGGGCAGGAACTGGGTGATGTTCCAGAGGCTGGGAACCTCCATGCTCAACGGGGAAAGCAGGAAAAGGAACGGCAGGAACAGGCCCAATGTCGCGGCCACGGAACGGGTCATCGCGGAGAGGCCCATGCACAGGAGGGTCAGCAGCGGAAAGTAGAGGATCAGCGAGATCACGGCGCGCACCGCGCCGGGATCGCCGAAGGACACCCCGTGCTCGCCCAGCAGGCCCTGGGTCAGGAAGAACGTCAGCGGTGCCGCCGGGAGAGCGACGACCAGTGACAGGCCCGCGGCGGCCAGGAGCTTGCCCAGGTAGAAGTGGGTCCGCTGGGGAACGGCGGTCAGCGAGGTGGTGATCGTGCCCTTCTCGTATTCGCCCCCGAGGGACAGCATCGCGAAGACCGCCAGCGCGATCTGGGCGAAGTTCAGCCCCCAGAAACCCAGCACCAGAGGCCGGAAGACCTCGTCGTTGGCGGCCTGGGCCTCGCCGTAGGCCCCGCATGCGAAGGAACCGAAGCCGACGAGCATGACGGCGGCCAGGGCCAGCGACCAGACGAGGGATCGGAGGGACCTGATCTTGGTCCATTCCGAGTACAGCACCGGTCGCAAGGTCATGCCAGAACGCTCGCCCGTCCGGCGGCGGTGAACTCGGTGGAGTGCGAGGTCAGGCGCAGGAACGTCTCCTCCAGCGAGTCGCTGTGCAGCGCGAGCTCCTGAAGCGGCACGCCTTCGCGCGCGGCGACCGCGCCGATCCGGTCCGGTTGGGCGTCAGGTACCTCCCACGTTCCGCCGTTCGCCGGTGTCAGAGCGAACCCCTCGGCGGCCAGGGCCCTGCCCAGCTGTTCGGGCCTGGTCGTGCGCAGCCGTACCCGGCCGAGGCCGTACCGGGCCCTGAACTCGGTCATGCTGACGTCGGCCAGCAGACGGCCCCTGCCGATCACGATCAGATGGTCGGCGGTCACCGCCATCTCGTTCATGAGATGGCTGGACGCCAGGACCACCCGCCCATCCGCGGCGAGCTCCTTGAGCAGGTTTCTGACCCACTGGATGCCCTCCGGGTCGAGGCCGTTGAGCGGCTCGTCCAGGATGACCACCCGAGGATCACCGAGCAGCGCGGCCGCGAGCCCGAGCCGCTGGCGCATCCCCAGGGAGAATCCGCCGATCCGACGTCTGGCCGCGGCGGCCAGACCCACCCGGTCGAGCATTTCGTCCACCCGTGCGTCCGGGATCCTGTTGCTCCTGGCCAGGACCAACAGCTGGTCACGAGCCCGCCGCCCCGGATGCACAGCGGACGGATCAAGGAGTGCGCCGACGTGCCGCAACGGTTCCTGGATCCGCGCGTACGGCCGGCCGCCGATGAGCACCTCACCGCCCGTCGGCCGGTCGAGCCCGAGCACCAGGCGCAGCGTGGTCGACTTGCCGGCCCCGTTGGGCCCGAGGAAACCGGTCACGCGACCGGGTTCGACCTGGAAGCTGAGCCGGTCCACGGCGACGGTCGGGCCATAACATTTGATGAGATCCCGGACGTCGATGAGCATCTGGGGCAGTCGTTTCTTCCTGTTCGTCACAGTCGTAGTAGGCGCCATGGCCTGCTACGAGCGGATCCCCCGGCGGTCCTGACTTCACTCCCTCTCAGGGGGGAGGTGCTCAAGGGGCGACAGCGAGCATCATGGTGCGGTGCCGATCTTTGCCGCTGCCCTGCTCCGGCCCGTTGTCTACACGCGCGGGCTGCACCTGGCCATCGGCGGGGTCTTCGCCGGCATCTGTGTCATGGTGGTACCCGGTTTCGATGAATCCCTGCCACGCACCTTGATCTTCTGTCTGATCTCCCCATTGCCGTTGCTGGCGCTCGCCGCGATCGTGCCCGGTACCCGCCACGCGGAGGGAGTCCAGGCACGATGGCTCCTGAAGCCGCGGGACAGCGCCGAGATCAGCCTGGCGCCCTCGCTTTCGCTGTACGGCCGGCTGCGGACCGGGCTTTGGCTGGTCTTCCGTGTCTGGCTCGGAGTAGCCGTCCTGGCATTGACGGCCAACGGACTGACCCTCGCCGTCCACATCGGTTTCGCCCCTTTCCGGTCGGGGCCGCTTGAGATCGCCGGAATTCAGCTACTCGACGGTGATCGTCTTCTTCTGGGCCTGTTTCTGGCACCCATCCTGATTCTCGCCCTGGTGTGGGCGATCGTCGCGGCCGGCGGGCTTCAGGTGCGGGTGGCCCAGACCCTGCTCGGTCCGTCTCCGGCCGAGCGGCTGGCGGAAGTCGAGCACCAGGCCGAGCAGCTTCTGGAACGCAACCGACTCGCCGCTGAGCTGCACGACTCCATCGGCCATGCGCTCACCCTGACCGTCCTACAGGCAGGCGCGGCAAGGGAGCTCGCGAGCACCGATCCCGCGTTCGTCCACCGTGCCCTGACAGTCATCGAGGAGACCGGGCGACGCGCCATGGACGATCTGGAGCGGACCCTGGGGCTCCTCCGCGACGCCCCGGTGGGGCCGCGGGCCCGCCCCACCCTGGTCGAGCTCGACACCTTGCTGGACAGCGCACGGACCGCGGGAACCCCGATCCTCGCCGACGTCAGTCCACGGATCGGTGACATCCCCGGGGTCGTGTCGCGGGAGGCCTACCGGATCCTGCAGGAGGCGGTGACCAACGCACTGCGGCATGCGCCGGGCCGCACGGTGGCGATCGACATCGCTGTGGACGATGCCTGTCTGGGACTGCGTGTCGTCAACCCGCTGCCCGCCAGGTCCGCCAGCCCTCCGCGGCTGGACGGCAAAGGCCTGCGCGGAGCGAGGGAACGCGCCATCCTCCTCGGTGGTCAGTTCAACGCGAAGCCCCAGGACGACGACTGGATCGTCGAAGCCCGGCTTCCCCTCGGCCTGGGGTCCGGTTTTCGGACGGTGCGCCGCGGCCTGGCCGGTTCGAGCCCCGACAATCGCACCGGCCCGGCGGGAGGCTGGTCGTGACAGCGGACAGCCGTGGTGAGGTTCCCGGTCGTGTCCGCGAGACTCCGGAAACGAAAGGCGCCCAGGTCGGCCCGTCGCGGGTCTCAGCCCTCCTCGTCGACGACGAGGAACTGGTGCGCGTGGGGTTGCGGGTGATCCTGGAGTCAGGCGGCGAGATCGACGTCGTCGGCGAGGCCTCCGACGGCTCACAGGTCGTGCCACTGATCCGGGAGAAGAACCCGGACGTCGTCATCATGGACATCCGGATGCCGCGGGTCGACGGGCTGGCGGCCATCCGGGAGATCCTCGCGGACGTCGCCGAGCCCCCGAAGATCCTTGTGCTCACCACCTTCGAGCTGGACGACTACGTCTACGAAGCGCTCCGCTGCGGGGCCAACGGGTTCCTGCTCAAACGAGCCCGGCCCGCGGAGATCGTGCAGGCCGTCCTGACGATCGTCCGCGGCGAGAACCTGCTGTTTCCCCAGGTGATCCGCTACATGGCGGGCAAGCGACCGAACCGGGAGGCCCACGAGACGATGCGCCGGGCCGCGCTCACCGACCGGGAGGCCGACATACTACGGCTGATCAGCGAGGGACTGTCCAACAACGAGATCGCCGACCGGTTGTACCTCGGTGCCCAGACCGTCAAGACGCACGTGAGCAGCGTGCTGGCCAAGCTCGGCGCGCGTGACCGTACCCAGGCGGTCATCGTCGCCTATGAGTCCGGCTTCGTGGAGGCCGGTAAACCTTAAGTCCCGTTGCCCACTGCTTGGACCAGGACGACCGGGCTGAGCAGCACCGGTGGCGCCCAGTCCCATCAGAGGCGCCCATGAGACGGAGATCGGCGGATGCGCCGGGCGGTGGCATGGAGGGTTGTCGGGCGTGCCACGGCCTGGACCACGAGGCGGGCGCCTGGGCGGCGCCGCCAGTTCTTACTGCCCGGGTCACCAACCCTGGCCACCACGACGGGCCACCGTCCGGTAACAGGCCGGAGAACGGCGCCGACGTCGCCGACCGCCGACCGCCGATGGCGGTGTGGTCGCGCACCTGCATCCCCTCGGTCGGCAGGGTCGGCGGAGCTCCCCTGACATCGCTAGACAGATCTGTCTATTCTCGGGCTCGCCGAAATGAACAGACCTGTCTATTAGGGCTTTGGGGTAGTGGTGACACAGAACGACAGCGACAGCCGCGTGGCACTGGTGACCGGAGCCACCTCCGGGATCGGTCGGGCGACCGCCCTGAAACTGGCGAAGGACGGCTACACCGTCCTGGTCCACGGGCGGGACTCCAGGAGGGGCGCCGAAACGGTCGCGGCGATCGAGTCCGCCGGCGGGGCCGCGAGGTTCATCGCCGCCGACCTGGACGACGTGGACTCCGTGCGCCGTCTCGCGGCCGAGGCCGCGGACATGGACGTGGACGTCCTGGTGAACAACGGTGGGTTCTCCTGGTTCGGCCCGACGGCGGACCTCGACGTCGCCACCTATGACCGGCTGTGGGACAGCAACGTCCGCTCCGCCTACCTACTGGCCGCCGCCCTTGCCCCGGGGATGGCCAAACGGGGCCACGGGGTGATCATCAGTGTGGACAGCATGGCCGGGCACGTCGGCCTTCAGGGCGCCGCCGCGTACGGGGCGACGAAAGCCGCGCTGACCGCGCTGACCCGGTCGTGGGCGGCCGAGTTCAGTCCCTCCGGCGTGCGGGTCAACACCGTCGCCCCCGGTCCGGTGCTCACCGGCAGCGCCGACCCGGAGCTGATCGGCGCACTCGGAGCCACCACGCTGCTCGGCCGCGCGGCCCAGGTGGATGAGATCGCGAACGTGATCGCGTTCCTCGCCTCCGACCAGGCCAGCTACATCACCGGAGCTCTCATCCCCGTCGACGGCGGACGCACCGCCGTCTGACTCGAACTCATCGCCGGCTGATCCCGGCGCCCATGCCTGCGCGGCCGGGTCTGATCTAGCCTGGACCCGATCGCCGGGAAGGAGCCCGCCTGATGACCCGCCCACCTTCGGCGCGCCGTGGCCGCAAGCCCAATGCCGAGGTCAGCGACCCGCGCCCAACCCGGCAGCGACTGCTGGACGCGGCGAACGAGTTGTTCTACGCCGAGGGCGTCCAGTCGGTGGGGATCGACCGGATCATCGAGCGCGCGGGCGTCGCGAAGGGCTCCCTCTACAACACGTTCGGTAGCAAGGAGGCGCTTGTCCGCGCCTATCTCGAATCACGCCATGAAGGCACCACCCGGCGGCTCAGCGCGGTGATCGACGCGGTTGACGATCCCCGCGAGAAGCTGCTCGCCGTCTTCGACGCCCAGGGCGAACTGTTCGAGGAGCCAGACTTCCACGGCTGCGCCTTCGTCTCCGCCAGCGCGGAGGCGACTCCAGGCGGCTTCATCGAGAAAGCCACCGAGGACTACCGGAGCTGGGTGCGGACGATGTTCACCGACCTCGCCGCGGCGACTGGTGTCCGTGACCCGGAGGCTCTCGGACGTCAGCTTCAACTTGTCTACGACGGCGCGGGGCTCGCCGCCGACATCGACCGCGACCCCACCGTCGCCCTTTCCGCGCGAACCGCCGCGGCGGCCCTCCTCGCCGCGGCGCTCGCCGAGTCCGACACGTCCCACGCTTCTGGCCGAAGGTAGCCGGACTGATACGGCACCCCTGAGCCGGAGATCAACGGGCCTGCCGGGCGGTGGCCTGGGCTACGCCGCGTTGGGTACCTCGGTGAACTCGACCATCACGCGCGTGGGCACGAAGCTGGTGTCGCCCAGGTACTCGACGAAGATGGCGTTCGGGCGGGGTGAGGTGAACGGAGCGGTGCCCGACCACGACGGGTCGATGGTGAGCGTCGCATGCCCGTTCGCGTCGAGGGTCGCCTCGAACGAGGGAAGGCCGAAGTTCTCCTGGTTGCGCACGTTGCCGGTCGGAGTTCCGGAGGTACCGGGAACGGCGTTGATCTGGATGTCGACGGTGTACGACTCTGCCCAGATTACGGTCGATCCGGGGATCGAAGCGTGATCTGCGCATTCGGGATGTCCACCGCCATCGTGCGCCGGTCCGGCCGGTAGTTCTCGTCGCCACTGTAGTCAAGCGTCAGCGTGTGGTACCCGGGGGAGAGGTCGACGTCGAGGCTCCCCATCGAATAGGGATCCCGTTCCCTGTGCCCGACGGTCACCTCGCCGAGGAGGGTGTTCCCCTCATACACGTCGATGGTGCCGGCCGGCCAGGGAGGCGCGGTCGCCGCCGGTCCACCGCCACCCGGGCCGGGAGCTATCGGTCCACATCCCGCGACGAGAATGCCGCAGGTCACTGTCGCGGCAAGGGCGAGCGAAGCGGGTCCGCTGGTACTCCCACGGGTGAGTCGCGGAAAAACCATGCATACCTTCAAGGTCAGCGGGAGACGCGCGGCGGGCGATCAGTGCGCGGCCCGAACGCCGGGCACATCCCGGAGGAGGAGAAGTCTCCAACCAGTACGAGGCGCCCAGGATATCGATCGACCGGTAACGGCGAGGGGTTAGACCAATCGCATCGTGTGGTCGTAGGCAACGGGAAAGAAACTGGAGGGCCAGTGGGCGGGTGTCGCATCATCCCGTTGATCTGACCATCATCGGGACCACACCGCGGATGGCGGTGGGATCCGCTGTTCGGCGCGCTGGGTCCAGTTCACGCCCACCCGGGCGAGTTCGGTCTGGGTGAGCTCGGCGGCCCGCCGCGGCGCGGCCAGGCCCATGGCGTAAGTGCGGTCGGCGGCCATGTCCTGCCGGGCCTGGATGACGTCGGCGACGGTGTCGGGCTGGTCGGCGGGCCGGCGGACAGGGCTCTCGGTCCCGGCCGTTCGTGCGGCGGCCGGGCCCGACAGGTCGTTTCGGAGTGATCCCCGGAATTTGCTCAGCCAGATGGACGAGCTGGCGAGACCGAGGAAAGCCTGACGGGTGCCGACGCGGCATTCCCGGTGGGTCGGCGGTATTTTACCTGGTCACAGGCGCCGATGGCTGCGGTGGTCAGGTAGTGTCCGCTGCCGGGATGGGCTCGGTCGACCGGGCGCGGACCCGTCTCGGAGCCCCTTTCAGCGCGTGGACGTGCGAGGAATCGACCAGGGCCCGGCGCAGGTCGAGCAGCCCCGCCGCGTCGCACTCGGTGAGCAGTTGTTCGTGGAGCTGCTGCCAGACCCCGGCTTCGGTCCAGTCCCGCAGCCGGCGCCAGCATGTCACCCCCGACACCCCGAACAGTACGGTCGGCAGCTCCCGCCAGGGCACGTCGTTCCGCAGGACCCACAGGATTCCCTCCAACGCCGCCCGGTCGTCGACCGGCAACCGGCCCGGGTGGCGGAATCGCCGCTGCCGGACCGGGATCAGCGGCGCCAGCCGCCTCCACAGCTCCTCGCTCACCATCGGCTCGTCACACATGAGCCGATGTCTACCGGCTGGGCAGGCACGACACGTCCCGTTCGATCAGTCTTTATGAAACCAGTTTCTTTATGAAACGAGCTGGTGCCGGGTTTCGGCCTTTCGCTTGACACCTTCTTCCGGTCGTTGCAATGTGGGCGACGGGTTCGGACGTCGAACCGACGCGTCGTCAATTTTCTCCTGGTGCCGGCACCAGGGCGTTCGGTCAAGGCTGCGCTGCTGTATCGCGTGCAGACCTGGGGGGATTTGTCGTGACGGTGCTCGTCGTTCCTGTGCGCCTGAATGTGCTGCTCGCGCCGACCGACCTCGACGTCGACGGGCCGTCCGCCGACTTCCGTCGACTGCCCTACGTCGACCCGGATTCGGGCCGGGACGTCGGTTCGGACGTCCCGTACGTGAGCGAGGTCGTCCTTCCTGCGCCGTTCGAGGGCGAGCAGCTCCGGCTGCGGGCCGGTGTCCACCTGCACTGGTCGTTGCCGGACTCGTTGACCCGGTTGGTCCAGACGGCAGCCGGTACGGAGATCCCGCTGGTCCCGGACCGCTGGCTGGTCACCCGCCACCGCGCGGGGGTGCTCGAACGGCAGTGGGTGGTGGAGAGCGATTTCCTGGCCGAGGTGGACACCGGCGGGGTGCCGTACCCGGTGGACACGCCGGGCCGGCCGTACCGGTTCCTGGGCCGGGCGGTCCCGCTCGGGGCCTGGGACCCGGCCGCCGGCCGGGCGAGCCGGCTGCCCGGCCTGACCGCGGTCGGCTACGGCGAGCCGACGTTCGCCGCCTTCTACCCGAACTGCCGCGGTGTGTTCGGTCTGCACGACCCGGACGTGGTCGGCGTCCCGGACGCCGGGCTGGGCTACGACGTGCTCGGCTGGTACGCCGACCGCGGCGACGACGAGCTGGTCCGGGTGCTGGCCGCCGCCGACACCGACACCAGCACCGGCACCGGCACCGACGGGAACTGGGCGGACGTGCTCGCCGAGCGGCTGGCCTGGTCCGCCGCCGCCGGAGGGGCGGCGCCGGACCGGCTGGTCTGTTTCGCCGCGCTGACCTTCGGTGAGCCGGCGGCGGACCCGGCATCGGTGTCCACACTGGACGTCGACGGGGCCGGGGTGTGGGTGGCGAACACGGCCACCGAGGCACTGGCCGCCCACCTGGGCGCGGCCGTACCGGGGGCCTCGCCGGACGGGGCGGAGAACCTGCTGGAGGCGCTGACCCACGCCGACGAGCTGGAGGCGGCCACCGTCGACCTGCCGCTGCGGCTGGCCGCGGCCCGGCATCGCACGTCGTTCGCCTCGGTCCCGGGCGGCACGGAGTGGACGGTCCGCCGGCAGGATGATCCGGCCGCGACCCCGGCCGAGCGGCAGGCCCGGGAGGCGATCGTGCTGCCACCGGAGCTCGACGCGGCCCTGGCCGAGCTCAACGGGCTGCAGTGGGCGCTCGACCGGGCCCTCGCCGAGCTGACCGGGCTGCGGCAGCGGCTGGCCGTGGACTGGTACCGCTACGTGCTCTGCGCCTACCCGCCGGACGGGGTCCGCGACTCCTACCCCGATCCCGACGAGGTGGCCGGGTACCTGCGGCGCGGCGTCGACCGCGTCACCGAGCTGAGCCGGCAGGTCGGGCAGACGCCCGCCGCCGACCCGGCCGCGATGCTCGCCGGCCGGGTCGCCGCCGCCCGGGACGCCGTCGCGACGCGGCTCGTCCCGGTCAACGTGACGGCCGCCGCGGCCCGCAGCTCCTACGTCCTGCAGGGCGCCCCGGCCCAGCCGTACCGGCAACCCAACGATCCGGTGGTGCTGCTGACCGGGTCGGCGGCCCGGCCGTCGGAGCGGTTCGGCGCGGACGCCGGGCCGGACGGCACGCTCGGTTGCGCGGTGGTGGACGCCGCCGCCGACGCGACGGCCGGCCCGGACGCGGTCACCGCGCTGCGGGCCCGGGTCGCGGCGGCGGCCGATCCGGCCCTGGACCGGGCCCGGCAGACCTGGACCAGGCCGTCCTGGGATCCGGTGCTGCTGCGGTGGGAGGTCGAGTTCTTCCCGGCCGGCCTCGGCAACAACCTCGACCCGGACGACCGCGACTACGACCCGGAGTTCATCACCGCCAACTACGACCTAGCGCCGGCCGACGTGGAGCTGCGGTTACGGCCGGGCCGGGAGGTCCAGGACAAGGCGGCCAACGTGTACGCCGGCAGCACGGTGCTCTCAGCCGGCGCCTGGCCGGTGTTGGCCGACCGGGTGCTGCGCTACCTGGAGGGGGCACTGCTCGACCCGGGCGACGCCACCCTGCCACCGGGACGGCCCACGTGCGGGTCGGCCGAGTTCCAGGCCGACCCCGGCCCGGTGCTGGACTGGTACGCCGCGGCCGGCACCGACGAACGGCTGCTCACGCTGATCCGGGTCTACCGGCACCTCACCGGCAACGAGGACCGCAACCTGGCGCAGTCACTCGGGGGCTTCGCCGACGCCCTGCTGATGCTTCGACTCGTCCGGCAGCTGCCGATCGCCGACCCGCTGGGCTTCCCCTCCGGGCAGGCGCTGGCCGCCGAGGTCGCGGCCGCGGTCGCCGGGCAGAGCCGGCACGCCCCGCAGCCGCTCACCGACTTCAACCCGATCCGGGCCGGCTCGCTGTGGGTGCGCCGGCTGCGGATCGTCGACACCTTCGGGGTCCGGCACGACGTGCCCACCGATCAGCCGCACACCGCGACCGGGCTGCGTCTGCCCGACCACCCGGACTGGGTGGCGCTGCCGCCGCGGCTGACCCAGCCGGCCCGGCTGGTGGTCCGGCTGCTCGACGCCCGCGCGGACGGCCGACCGGTCACCGGGCTGCCGACCTCGTCGCCGGTGTGCGGATGGCTGCTCCCCGAGTTCCTGGACGACAGCATCCAGGTGCACGCCGCCGACGGCCGGCGGCTCGGCCAGCTGCGCGGCGACCTGGCGGCCGACGACCCGGCGGTGTGGCGGGCCGCCCCGGGTGCCCCCGCGACCGCGCTCACCGACATCGACAACGCGCGTCTGCGGGCCGTGGTGGCCCGACTGGCCGCGAGCGGCACCGACGGCGTGGGCGGGTTTCTCGACACCCTCGACGACGGGCTGGCCGGCGTCGAGCCCGAGGGCCTGATCTCGCCCACCGTCCGCACCGTGCTGTTCGGACGACCGTTGGCCGTCGTCCGGCTCTCGATCCGGCTCGAGCTGCTCGGGCCGGCCGCGGTCAGCCAGGACTGGAACGTCTTCCGCCAGGACCTGGCCCGGCCGGGGCGGGAGAGCAACGCGTTCGAGCGGGTCCGGTTCCCGGTCCGGGTCGGCGAGCACGGCCGGCTCGGCGACGGGGTGCTCGGCTACTGGCTGGAGGACGCGTCCGGGACGTTGGGTCCGCGGTTCCACGACGTCGCCGGCCTGGCACAGGAAGAGGCGGAGATCCCGGTCGCCGTCACCGCGGCCGGCCGGACCGTCCGCCTCACCCTGCTGGTCGATCCGCACGGGCCGATCCACGTCACCTCCGGCGTGCTGCCGGTGGAGACCGTCCAGGTCGCCGCCGAGCACTTCGCCGCCGCGCTCGACCGGCTCGAGGTCGGGTTCCTCGCCGCCCCGGTGCTGACCGACGCCGACCGCGTCACCGTGCCGGTGCCCGCCGAGCCGGGCGTCACCTGGCTCTGGCGGGAACCGACCCGGTCCGGCTGGACCAGGACGCCGGTGGCCGCCGGCGACACCACCTCGTCCCCCGCGATCCCCACCCTGCGCGAGGGCTGGCTGACCCTGCCCGCTCCCGCTCCGCCCGCTTCCGCCGAGGACACCACGCAGGAAGGCTCCTGATGCCGCAGATCACACTCTCGCTCTCCGTGGAGGAGACCAACCTGGTGCTGGAGGCACTGGGACAGCTGCCGTACGCGCGGGTGTTCCGGCTCATCGAGAACATCGGCGAGCAGGCTCAGCCTCAGCTCGAGTCACCGGAACCCACGGCGGAGTCGGGGCGGCCCAGGGTTCGGTCGGCATGAGTGCCGACCTGCTGCTGCACTGGCCGCTCGACGACATCGACGACGACGGCGCCGCACCGGACGCCAGCGGGGCCGGCCGGGACGCGGCCACCGACGGGCCGGTGACGGCCGCGCCGGACGAGCGGTTCGGCAGCTGCCTGCGGGTGGCCCCGGGCGGGGCGGTGCTGCGGTCCGCCGACGACCCGGCGCTGCGGGCGGGGGCGTACACGTTCTCGGTCTGGGTGGACCTGGACCAGCCGAAGGCCGGATCGCCGGCCCGGGTGGTCGGCGGTCGCACCGGTGGTCCGGCGCTCGCCGTGACGCCGGCGGGCGCGGTCGTGCATCTGCCCGCCGGCGGGCCGCCCGACCAGCCGGGCGGGCTGGTCAGCCCGGACGGCGCGATCGACTTCACCGGCTGGCACCACGTCGCGCTGACCGACGACGGCCTGCTCACGCGAACGTACGTGGACGGCGTCGAGGTCGCCCGGCAGGTGTCGTCGGGCGCCGGCGCGGTCGGGGGCGGGCTCGTGCTCGGCTGCGCCCCGGCCGGCCCCGACGGCGGGACCCTGGTGCTCGACATCGGAGGCGGCGCGCTCGCCGCGGGGCCGATCGTCAGCGCCGCGGCCGCCTCCCCGGCCTCGGACAGTCAGCTGTGGACGCTCACCGATGACGGGTACGTGCGGAACAGGGTCAACCCGGATCTGGTCCTCGACGTCTGGGGTGCGGTCTACACCGCCGGTACGGCCGTCCACGCCCATCCCAGGAACGGCGGGAACAACCAGCGCTGGACGCTCACCGCCGACGGGTACCTGCAGAGCCAGGCGGACCCCACCGCCGTGCTCGACGCCACCGGGCAGGGCGGGGTCGTCGGCGCACCGTGCGTGATCTGGTGGCGCAACGACCCGCTGACGCCGCACCAGATGTTCGCCCGGGACGCCGACGGGCGGATCCACAGCCGGGCCGTCGCCGGCACCGGCCGGTTCGCCCACCTGCGGTTGTACGACGGCGCCCTGGACGCGGACGAGCTCGGCCGGGACATGGCCGACGACGAGTCGGCGCTGGCGGCGTTCGTCCGTACCCACCCGCTAACCGTGGAGCTGACCGACACCGACGGCCAGCCGGTGCTCTACATCGAGGACGGCCCGCCGAGCCAGCGGCTGACCCTGCGGGTGACCAACGCGGGCCGGCAGGACGTCGAGCTGCGGGCGGTGTCCGGGTCGGAGCACCATCTGGCCCTCGCCTTCCGCCCCGGCACGCTGGCCGCGGGGGCGACCCCGACGCTGACCGCGGCGGGCTGGACGCTGACCCGCGACGCCGACACGCTCTACCTGAAGGCGCAGGCCGCGACCACCCTCGCCCGGGGGGCCTGGATCGACCTGCCGCTGACCGGGCTCGGCGCCGACGGCGCCGGCGGAACCCACGGCACCCGGGTCGAGGTGGGCTTCGGTCACCTCGGCTACGCCGGCGAGGTGCAGGAGCTGACCGGCAGCCGGCTGCTGCTGCTCGACGTGGTCAACCACCGCGGCCGGCCGGACATCCCGCTGCACGCGGCGTTCGTCGGCGGCAACCGGGTGCTCAGCGACGGGCTGACCCCGGGCTCGCTGACGATCCGGCTCTCCACGGTGTCCCGGGACGCCGGCCTCGCGCTGGCCGGGGCGGCCTCCGCCGGGGACGCGGCCTCCGCGTTCGTGGTGTCCTTTGAAGGCAGCGAGGACCGGGAGTCCCGGGAGTGGGCGCTGACCGACGCCGGGAAGGCCGGCGAGGTGACGCTCGCGGTCGCCGACCCGGACGGCGCCGAATGGCTGCGCGGCTCGAACGACCTGGGCCAGAGCCGGAGCTGGACGCTGACCCCCGCCCAGGACACCGTCATCCAGCCCGGCACCGCGGTCGAGCTCACCCTCGACTCGGTGTACGCGCTGCCCACGGCCGGCCAGGCCTCGGTGGTCGTCGCGTACCGGAACGTGCCCGGCTACCAGGACGGTTTCGTCGCCCTGACCGTCGAGCGCAGCCCGCTGCTGTTCTCCGCCGCCGCGGTCGGGATCGGGGCGCCGGCGGCCGGTCCCACCCTCACGGTCGGCGCGGCCGAGCAGCACCTGCAGCTGCGCCGGCCGACGGACACGAGCGGGCGGGGCAACCGGCTGTTCCTCGAACTCCTCCAGGACGACACCGGGTCCACGACAGCGCTGACCTACCCGAGCATCCGGCTCGGTCACGCCTGCAACTACGCGCAGCGCATCGAGGCCCGCGCGGACGGCATCTATCTGAAGGGCGGTGACCTGGCCGGAGACGGGCTCATCGACCTGTTCGCCCGCACCGCCACGGTGAGCGGCCTGCGCGCCGGCACGGTCGCGGCCGACGCCCTGCACGTGGGCGGCACCCCGGCCGGGAGCACGACCGCCGCGAAGGCCAGCGTACTGGCGCAGAGCGAGCACCTGCAGCTGCGCCGGGAGACGGCCACGCCCGGCACCGGCGCGCAGGTCTACCTGGAGCTGTTCCAGGACCGCACGTCGGGCGCCCAGGTCACGTACCCGAGTATCAGGTTCCACCACGCCGACCGGTTCTGGCACCGGATCGAGGGCCGGCCGGAAGGAATCGCGTTCAAGGAAGGCAACCTCGCCGGCAACGGGATGATCGACATCTTCGCCGGCACCGCGAAGGTCAACGGGCTCCAGGTCGCCGCCACGGCGCAGGCCGACGTGCTGCGGGTCGGTGGCACCCCGTCCGACAACCAGCTCACCGGCCGCGCGACGGTCTCGGCCGACAACTCGCATGTGCAACTGCGGCGCGAATCCGGGGCGGGCGGCACCGGGGCGCAGCTCTTCCTGGAGCTGTTCCAGGACACCACCGCGGCGGACAGGACCACCTACCCGACGATCCGGTTCCATCACACGGGCAAGTTCTGGAACCAGGTCGAAGGCCGGCCGGAGGGCATCTTCATCCGGTGGAGCGGCGGCGACGCCTTCACCGACCTGTACGCCGCCACCGCCGTCCTGCAGGGCCTGAAGATCGGTTCCGTCACCATCGGCGAGAACGAACTGCGGATCCTTCAGGCGCTGGCCGCCGGCAACCTCAGATTCCAGCTACTCAACACCGCGCAGAACGAGTACGCGTACGCAGCCGACTACAAGCCCTTCGACAACGACCGCCGGCACGTCTTCACCTGGCGGCACAAGGGCGAGCAGGTCGCCCAGGGCGAGTGGCAGATCGTCGGGCCGAAGTGAGGCAGCAGCGATGACCGAACCCAGTCACGATCCGGACCCGCCGCAGACGCGCAAGCGCCGCGGCGACCCCGACGAGTGGACACCGCCGACCGCGGGCAAGCGGAGTAACACCAAGTCGGTGCTGCAGCAGCGCCTGGAGGCTGAGCGAGAGGCCACCCGGCTCCGGCTGGCAAAACTTCAGCGGCTGCGCGACGAGGAGCTGGCACGGCGGCCGGTGTCGCCGCCCGGCACACACGGCGACCTCAACTTCTACGCCCGCTTCATCAAGGTCGGGCAGGGTGACTGCATCGTCATGTGCACCCCGAAGGGCCGACGCATCCTGGTCGACTGCGGCTCGACGGCCACGGAGGTCGACGACCCCGACGTCTTCATCAGAGGAATCCGCGACAATCTGCAGGACCCCAAGTTCCTCGGCTCGCAGGAGTTGAAGGACGGCGAACCAGTCCCCCGGACGATCGACGTCCTCATCCTCACCCACGCCGACGAGGACCACTTCAACAAACTGGCGAGAGCGCTGACCGGCACGGGCGTCACGGTCGACAAGGTCTACCACAGCGGGGAACGGGCCCATTACGGTACGGCGGGCAACTGGCTCCTGTTCAACGGCACCCGTCCGGAGGAGATCCGCAAGGTCGTGCACAACAAGGAGAAGCCGCCGGCCGTCGGCAAGGACGCCCCGCCGCCCGGCCCGGAGACGGGGCCCGGCGAGATCACCTTCAACGGTGTGGCGGTGCCGCCGGCGGACAACGCCGCGCAGGTCGACCGGCTCGACGCCCAGGGCGGCATCCGGATCATCGCCGAGACCGTCCCGTTCTGCACGGTCACCATCCTCGCCGCCGGTGTGAGCACCGATCACGCAAAGGACAACTCCGACGCGTTCGGCAAGAACCGGGGCAGCATCGTGACCCTCGTCGAGGTCTTCGAAGGCACCGGACGCAAGAAGCTGCTGCTCTGCGGTGACGCCACCACCAGCACCGAGAAGCACCTGACGGAGAAGGGCCGGTACGCCGAGCAGAACAAGCTCCGGCTGGCCGCGGTGGACGTCGCGCACGTGGCCCACCACGGAAGCGCGGTGACTTCCTCCTCGCAAGAGTGGGTGGATCTGGTCAACCCCAAGGACCGCGCGCTGATCTGCGCCGGCCTCAAAGGCATCTCCTCGCACCACCTGCCGTCCTGGCCGGTGGTGCGCAGGTACGAGAAGCAGCTCAAGGACGCCGGACGCCAGGTGGTGGGGTACCCGCTGACGGCCTGGGACACCAAGCGCAACCTCTACGACACCGTCGAGGAGAATGTCGAGGCGCCGATCTACACGACCGGCTCGCACGGCAACCAGAACATCGACTGGCTGCGCCTGCCGTGAACCGCGCGGAGCTCGACGCGCTGCTGCCCGACGTCGAAACAGCCGGCGTCAATCTGCCGCTCAGCGCGCTCGGCGCGCTCGACGCATCCGCCCCGGGGTATTTCGGGGCGTTCCTGCCAACCGGCCGACTGGTGCTCACCGGGTGCTCGCGTACCGACGGGTCCGACGCCGTCACGGTCACCGGCGCCGGCACCGGCGAGCCCTTCGCCGGGATGACAGTGACCCTTCGTCTCACTTTGACCGGCGACACGGTGACCGGCGTGCGGCTCGCCGCCACGGCCGGGACCACCTGGTCGCTCGCCGACGCGTTCCCCCTGCTCAGGCCGACCATCCTGGACACCCTCCGGTTCGACGCGCCCACCCTCGTGCTCGACCCGGCGACCGCGGACCCCGCCGATCCGGCGGGCAGTCCGCTGGCGTTCCATGGTGACCTGCTGATCACGCCGGTCATGGGTGCCGTCGGGCTGCTGTTCCCGGGCACCACCCACCCGACGACCGGCGAGATCACCATGGTCACCCTGTCCGCCGAACTGGACGTGGCGCACCCGACCGCGCCGCTGGTGGTGCTCTACGGGCCGGAGGGCGAGAGCCTCGACCTCGGCCTGTTCACCCTCACCGATCTCCGCTACGAGGTGGTCGGCCTCCCGCAGCTGAACTACGCCACCTTCGACAACCAGGTGACCAGTGCCCTGATGATTACCGGTGGGGTGCCGGTACAGGTGCGGGACGAGACCCGGCAGGTCATGGTGACGGCCCGGCTCGCGGGTTGGGCCGACCAGCTGCGGCTGACAGCCGACTTCAGCGAGCTCGGGCCGCTGACCCTGGAGGAGATCGCGGCGGTCGCGGGCCGCTCCGGGCTGCCCGTGCCGTTCGGCATCGATCCCGGCGCCGGCATCACGCTGGGACCGGTGACGCTGGCGGTGACGCCGTCGGCGGCCGCGCCGCTCGACTCGGTCGCGATGACGCTCTACACCGAGGTCGACTGGACGGTGGTCGAGGGCCTGATCGTTCTGCAGCAGATAGACCTGACCGTCCGGGTCGCCAGCCCGGTCACCGACCCGTCGGTGTCGGTGCTGGTCAGCGGTCTGCTCGGGATCGGCCAGGACGGCACCCTGGAGCTGGCCGCCGACTCGGACACCCACGCGTTCGGCGGCGGGCTGCGGGAAGGTGACCCGCCGCTGCGGATCCGGGAGCTCTACACCCACTTCCTCGGCGGTGACGCGACGCACCTGCCGGACCTGGAGATCACCCGCTTTCATGTGGCCGGCACGCTGCCCGAAGGCCCCGGCGGGCTCTCCGTCGGCGGTGACCTCATCGTCCGCGGCACCTGGCCGATCGCCGACCAGATAGAACTCAACGAGCTTGCCTTCGACGTGGACCACTCGGCGGCCGGCACCCTGTTCGCCGCCCGGGCCGTCTTCGTCATCGACGCGATCGCCGTCGCGGTGCAGGCCGAGTACGACCCGGCACCCGAGCGGCAGTGGGAGTTCTCCGGGTCGACCGGGGCCGGCCAGGAGATCCCGATCGGCGCGCTGATGGAGTCGCTGGCCGAACGGTACGGCGCGACCACACTGCCGGCACCGATCGCCGGGTTGACCGTGGACGACCTAGGCATCGACGTCACCACTGGCAGCCGGCGGCTGTTCGTCACCGGCCGGGCCAAGTTCCGCGCCGACGGCACCGATGTGGCGATCACCGTGAGCGTCGACACCGCGGCGCACCTGCTCTCCGGGCGGCTCGACGTCACGCTGCCGGTGCACGGCGGCGGCACCCGGGACCTGGTCTTCGACGCTCGGTTCGCCGCCAACCCGGTCGCCGACGAGTTCGTCGCCGCGTACTCGCACCCGCCGACCGACCCAGTGCCCGCGGTGCGGGACCTGGTGTCGGCGTTCTCACCGGTCGCGGGCACATACGTCCCGGAAGGGCTGGTCGTCGACCTGCGTGACGTGGCCCTGGCCGCGTCCGGGGACCAGTACGTGCTGATCGCCGACCTCGCGGTCACCTTCGACTTCGCCCACCTGCCGGTGGTCGGCGAGCACCTGGTCGGCGACACCGTGATGGGGCTGGCGCCGCTGCGGGTGATCGCGGCCTCTGCGGGGCTGCCGGCGGCCGGTGTGGCCGCGCTCGCACCGCTGCTGCCGGCGACCATGGCGCCGCTGCCCGCCGGCGACCTGGCCGCCGGGGCCACGTTCCAGGCCGTGCTCCGGCTCGGGCCGCTGACCGCGCCGGTCGCCACCCCGGTCGGCGGGCCGCTCCCGGCCCCGGTCCCGGTCCCGACTCCGACCCCGACCACGGTGCCCATCTCCGACGGCACGACCTGGTACAAGATCCAGCGCACGTTCGGACCGCTGGCCGTCGACCGGGTCGGTCTGGCCCACCGCGAGGGCCGGTTGACCGTGCTGCTCGACGCCTCGGTCGGCCTGGCCGGCCTGACGCTGACCCTGGACGGGCTGGCGGTCGGGCTGTCGACGTCCGACCCGGCCGCGCTGCCGTCGTTCGGCCTGGCCGGCATGGGCGTGCAGTACGCGAGCGGCCCGATCGAGGTCGCCGGCGCGTTCCTCGAGGGAACCCTGGACTACGCCGGCGTCAGCTATCCGGCGTACAGCGGCGGGGTGCGGATCCGGACCGAGCAGTTCTCGCTGGCGGCGCTCGGGTCGTACGCGCAACTGCCCGAAGGACCGTCGCTGTTCGTGTACGCGTTCCTCGACGACCCCGTCGGCGGGCCGCCGTTCTTCTTCGTCCGCGGGCTGGCGGCCGGGTTCGGCTACAACCGCCGGCTGGTCGTCCCGCCGGTCACCGAGATCGCCTCCTTCCCGCTGGTGGCTGACGCGGTCTCCGGCCCGCCCGACGGGGTGACGATCGGCGGCCAGCTGCAGCGGCTGTCCGGCTACCTGCCCGCGTCGGTCGGTGACTTCTTCCTCACCGCCGGGGTGCACTTCACCTCGTTCGGCATGGTCGACTCGTTCGTGCTGGTCTCGGTCGGGTTCGGCCACCGGTTCGAGCTCGACGTCGTCGGCCTGTCGACGCTGACACTGCCGGTGCCCGACCCCGCCGCGACCACCGAGACCACCGCGACCGTCGACCCGATCGCCGAGGTGCAGCTGGCGCTGCGGGCGTCGTTCGCGCCCGACGACGGCAGCCTCATCGTCGTCGCGCAACTGACCAGCAACTCGTTCCTGCTGTCCCGGGCCTGTCACCTGCAGGGCGGGTTCGCGTTCGCGACCTGGTTCGGCGGCGGGCACGCCGGTGACTTCGTGATCACCGCCGGCGGATACCACCCCCGGTTCCCGGTGCCGCCCCACTACCCGAACGTCCCCCGGCTGGGCTTCACCTGGCAGGTGTGCCCGGAGCTGGCGGTCTCCGGCAGCGGCTACTACGCGCTCACGCCGGGGATGCTGATGGCCGGCGGCAGCCTGCACGCGATCTGGCAGGACGACTCGCTGCGGGCCTGGTTCGACGCGTCGATGGACTTCCTCATCGGCTGGCAGCCGTACCACTACGAGCTCGACGTGCACGTCGACCTCGGCGCCTCGTACACGTTCTCGCTGTTCGGGACGCACACGATCAGCGCCCACGTCGGCGCGGACCTGCATCTGTGGGGGCCGGACTTCGCCGGCACCGCCGCGATCGACCTCACCGTGGTCACCGTGCACATCACCTTCGGCCCGTCCCGCCCGCCAAAGCCACAGCCGGTGCCGTGGGAGCAGGTGCGGTCGGCGATGCTGCCCGCGCCGGACCAGGTCGTGTCGGTCACGCTGGCCGGGGCCGGCCCGCACAGCGAGGGGATCCCGCCGCCCGAGGACGAGCCGTACCTGGGCGTCGTCGACCCGGCCGGCCTGGTGCTGGTCACCGACTCCGCGGTGCCGAGCAGCGCCGCGACCCGGGGTACGGCGCAGGCCGCGCTGCCCGGGACCGCGGCGCCGTTCGGGGTCGGCCCGGCCGGCCGGGCGATCGGTGACGTGACAGCCACCCACCGCATCACGCTGACCCACGACGACGTGGCGGTCGACGACCGGTTCGACTACACCCCGGTGTTCAAGGACCTGCCGGCCGCGGTGTGGGGCGCCGACCTGGTTCCGCAGGCCACCGGGCGGCAGTTGATGACCGGCCTGCTCACCGGCTACTCGATCACCCCCCGGCCGGCGGCACAGTCGACGTCCCGGACCTGGCTGTCCGCCGC
The DNA here is from genome assembly GCF_000373365.1 of Parafrankia discariae. Lineage (NCBI taxonomy): Bacteria > Bacillati > Actinomycetota > Actinomycetes > Frankiales > Frankiaceae > Parafrankia > Parafrankia discariae. The sequence continues at coordinate 15,440 of NZ_KB891240.1, read as the reverse complement.
CGCGCTCACCGCCGCCACCGCCCTGTACACCCAGTCCGGGGTGATCGAGCTGACCCCGCCCCCGGCTGTGGCGGTCCGTGACGCCGGCACCGCCGAGCGGTTGGAGGAGATCATGGACACCGTCCTCGCCACCGACGTGGCGGCCACCCGGTCGGCCGTCATCGACGCGGTCCTGCCCGGCGCGACCGTGGACCTGGCCGGCTTCGACGCCGCGGTCTACGCCGAGGCCCCGCTGGTGGCCGTCGATGCCTGACACCCCGCCGCCCGACACCCCGCCATCCGACACCCCGACGCCCGGCGCGGTCACGTTCGCCGGCTCGCTCGTCCCGGCGTTGGAGAGCGGCGACTACCGCATCCGCGTGCGGCAGGAGACCGACCTCGACAACCAGACGTACAGCACCGGCCGGACCTTCACCGTCGCCGGAGAGCGGTTCGGCCTGCCACCGACGGCGGTGGTCTCGACGTACCCGCCGAACGGCGGGCTGGGCGAGTACGACGAGACGCTGCCACACGTCGTGCTGAACCGGGCCACCCTGCCATGGGAACGATCGCCGTCCAGCACTGGCACCGAGACCGACGGCGGCTCGGCGCCGTGGCTCGCACTGCTGGTGTTCGCCGGCGACGAGCGGCCGGAGCCGCGTACGGTCACCCTCGGCACGCTGGCCACCAGCCCGGCCCACATCCCGGCGCCGGTGCTGGAACGGCACCAGAGCGAGGCCGACCCGGTCACCGTGATCGACGTCGACACCAAGGTGCTCGCCGACCTGATTCCCGCGTACGACGAGCTGCCCTACCTGGCCCATGTCCGGGACGCGACCGCGGTCGTCGTCGCCGCCCGGCTGCCACCCGCGGGCAAGAGCTGTGTCGCGCACCTCGTCTCGGTGGAGGGCCGGTACGACGCCGGCTCGTTCGACCTCGGTCAGGGCGCGCAGGTCCGCCTGGTCAGCCTGGCCAGCTGGCGGTTCGCCAGCGTCGACCCGGACCAGTCCTTCGCCGGCCTGGCCCGCGGCCTGGCCCGCGACCTGGGTCGGGACAGCGACGACGCGCTGAAGCTGCCGGACAGCGGCCACTCGGTGGCCGACAGGTTTCTGCGGCAGGGTTTCGTACCCGTCCGCCGCCGGCTGCGGGACGGCAGCCAGGACGTCGGGTGGTACCGAGGCCCGCTCACCATCGGGCCGGTGTCCAGCGGCCCGGTCCCACCGGTCCGGACCGCCGACGCCCTGCTGCGCTACCACCCCGACGTCGGCATGACCGATGTCGGCTACGCCACCGCCTGGAGCCTCGGCCGGCTGCTAGCCCTGCAGAGTGCCGACATCGCCCTGCAGATCCGGCAGCACCGGCGCCGCCGCCGGCACGCCGGCCAGCAGTACGTCGGCGACGGCTACCCGCTGGCCGTCACCGCCGTGGACGACGCGTTGCCGGCCGGCGTGCTCGCCTGGCTGCGGGACCTGTCCCGGCTCCGCGGGGTCCCGTTCAGCCACCTCATCCCCGACGACCGGGTGCTGCCGGCGGAGACCGTACGGTTCGTCGGCGTCGACCAGACGTGGGTGCGGTACCTGCTCGACGGCGCGTGCGGCATCGGCCGGCTCAGCTCCGCCGACGCGGACCTCGACGCCGCCGACCCGGTGCTGCCGGACCTGCCGACGCTGACCGGGGCGCTGATCCGGTCCGACCTGATCAGCGGCTACCCAGGCCTCATCGTGGAGGCGTACGGCGCCGACAAGAAGACGCTGCCCGCGGTCCGCGTCGAGCAGGTCTCCCGCGGCGTGCTGCTGTGCCTGTTCGAGGGTGAGCTGGCCCAGCTGGACCTGCGGCAGCCGCCGACCGCCCAGCACTTCGCCGTCGAGGAGGAACCGTCAGGCTCGGTCGGCAAGCCACTGCGTCCACTCGGGGCCGACAAGACCGTCCCCGCGTCGGTCGGCCCGTTCCCACTCCGCCCCTGCTCGGTGGTCCCCGTACGGGAGCTGGTCGCGGCGATGACGGACGTGCTCCAGAGGCCCGTCGGCCCGGCCGAGTTCGCCGCCCAGCTGATCGAGGTCGCCGAACGGGTCACGTACATGCGCTGAGCACCGGCGGTGGGTGGCATGCGGCAGTACGTGGCCGTCCCTCGTGCCACGGCCTGGACCACGAGACGGACGCCTGAGGCTGAGATCCGGGGGCATACTGGGAGGCGTGGCGGGAGATCTTCTGGCGCTCGTCGTGGCCGACCCGACATTCGGTCATGGGCAGGCATGTATCCGGGGTACCCGGGTGCCGGTGAGTGTCGTGCTCGACTGCCTTGCCGACGGTATGTCCGACGGTGAGATCACCGCGGAGTACCCGTCGCTGACCGTGTCGGGGATCCGCGCAGCCGCTGCCTACGGGGCGCGCCTGGCGAGGGAGGATCTCGTGCCGCTTCGTACCGCGCCGTGAAGGTCAAGCTGGACGAGGGTCTCCCGGTCTCCCTCGCGGAGCGGCTCCCCTACCTGCCAAGCACGGGCTCGATGCCGACACTGTGCTCGCGGAGAACCTGTCGGGCCGTTCCGATCCGGAGATGCTCGCTGCTGCGGTCGCCGAGAACCGCATCGTGTTCACCCTCGACCGCGGTTTCGGGAACATTCGTGCCTACCCGCCAGGATCGCACAGCGGGATCGTGGTCTTCCGGCTCGACTACCAGTCGGCACGCGCGGTGATCGCGGCCGTCGAGGACCTGGTCACGCAGCACGACCTCACCGGGGCCGTGACGGTAGTCCACCGCGGCCTTCTTCGGATCCGCCGAGAGGGCGACTGACCCTCTCCGCCCGGGGCTGGGCCATCGCGCACGCAAAGAACAGAGCCCCGCGCCGTGTTATCGGCTGCGGGGCTCTGACCTGCCTCAACCAGCGTGCGCTCGGCACGGCACGTCAAGCATCCCCAACCGCCGTGGTCGTTGTCGCTACGCATTGCATCGACGTTCGAACTTGACGTGTCTGGTGGTTGAGTATGGTAGAACGCGAAGATCTCGATCACAGCATCAGGGGTGCGAGTCCCCGGCGTCCGTGTCCTCCGAGCGTATCGCTTCCGCCTGACCGCTGGTCACCCAGGGTGCTGGGATGTCTTGCATCCTCGGCGGCAGTGCCGGCCGGTGGTGTCTTCCGGGGCGCTGAGGTACGACCGGTGACCTTGGCTGGATAGGTCTGAGAGTGAATCAGAGCCCCGCGCCGTGTGATCGGCTGCGGGGCTCTGACCTGCCTCAACCAGGCGTGCGCGTGGGGGAGTCGAACCCCGACTGCCGATCGGCCTCGCGGCGGATCTTCGGTGGACGTCCATGCACGTCCGCTGGGCGCTTCTGTTCTTCGCTGATGGTATCTGACCCTGGGCCCGCGCTGGTCGGGCTGGGGGTGTCGGACGCATTGGTGCGGCTGCGGGACCGTCCGTGTCGCTCGCCAGTTGAGCTGAGGCGCTGCCAGAGCGTCTGAACCGCCGGCATGGTTGTCTGCACGGCTCATCAGGGTCGGGACTGTTTTAAGATCGGTCGGGTACTCCCGTCCCCGAGTGGGATGGGTGGCTGTCGGGCTGCGGGAACAACCGCTGTCATCGGCCTTTTCACAGCCCGTCGGGTACGGGCTCTCCGGCGATCGTGGTCCAGGCCGCGTCGAACGCTGGTCCGTCGTGGCGGCGCTCCTCGCGGAGCAGGGCGAGGATGACGGGGACCATCTCCTTGTTCTGGGTGTCGCTGGCGAGGGTGAGCGCCGGGACGAGGGCCTGCAGTGTCGCTTCTGTTTGCCCGGTTCCGTGCAGCAGCTGGCCGGTGAACGTGAGCGTTGAGGTCAGCCGGCCCACGAACTCGGCTGGATGGCGCTGGTACAGCTCGTGGAAGACGACGACGGCTTCCTGCGCGGTGGAGATCGCCTTCTGCCGGTCGCCGGCTTCGGACAGGCGGACGGCGGCAACGGTCAGGGACGCGGCGAAGGCGAGGACACTGGTGGCCGGATATTCCTGGGCGAGCCGCCGGTTGATCGCCATGGCCGCCATCGCGGGTTCGACCGCGTCGGCGTGCCGCTCCAGGGCGGCCAGGTGGTCGGAAAGGCTGATCAGCGCGCCGGCGAGGCTGGCGGAGAAGAGGCCCGGTCGCGCCGCGTCGTGTCGCCGAAGGATCGTGACGGCTTCCTCGTCGGCGGTCACGGCCTCTTCCAGCCGTCCCAGGTCCGGGAGGCGTTCGGACAGGTTGTGTAGGGCGCTGGCCAGGCCGAGTTCGGCCCTGGAGCCGCTCGGTTGGACCGCGGCCGCCCGCCGGTAGGCGGCCACGGCTTCCTCGGCGGCGGCCAGCGCCTCCGCGGGCCGTCCCAGCCCGGCCAGGAGGAAGGACATGGTGTTCACGGCGTCGGCGAGAGCGGCGGTGAGGACGCCAGGCGGAGACACCGCCGCCAGCGGGGTGACCGCGAACACGCTCCCGAGCTCGCCTGCTGCCTCCCTCGCACGCGGGACGGGCATATCGCGGGCGGCGTCGTACGGGGACACGGAGACGATGGTGACGGCGTCTGGCGGTGCCGCGTCCAGCAGCCGGAACAGCCGGGTGGCCTCCCGCGCGGCGGTCAGTGCCGCTTCTGGTCGTCCCAGGACGATCAGGCGGTCGGTGAGCGTCGTCAACAGCCTGGGGAAGATCAGTGGCAGGTCGGGCAGCGTGTCGGCGTTCGTGTCGCGGGTGGCCCGCGCGACGACGGTGGCGGCGGCCTCGGCCAGCTCGACGGACTCGTCGGGCAGCGAGCCGATGAGGTCGGCGAGCGTGGTGGGGTCGAGCCGCACGGCGCGTGGGGCGATCGTTGGATGGTCGGTGAGTAGACCGGCGAGGATCGGGGGCAGGTGAGGCTGGTGATCGCTGGCCTGGGCGAGCGTGATCAGTCCGTGCGCCAGCTGCCCGTCGGAGGCCGCGGTGAACAGGTTGGCAGCCAGGTCCGGCCGCTCCCGGAGCACGCTGCCGAGGTGGTGTTCGGCGATCCGGTCGGGGGCAAGCGTGCCCCAGTACGCTCCGGCCTGCGCCGGGTAGAGGTCTCGTAGCCATTCCGCGACGGCGAGCCGGGCGGACAGGTCCACTTCGGCGAGCTCGGGGAGCCCGCCGAGTACGGCGACAGCCTCGTCCGCCTCTTGGGCACCGCACAGTCCCGCCGCGGCGACCGCCGCCCGCGCCACCGACTCTGGCTGGCGGAGCCGGTGGTGGGCGGCTGCCTGCCGCCAGTACGTGGCCTCGTGGCCGAGCAGCACGTCCTCTGCCCGTGCCCGCGGCCCCACGTCGATGATCGGGCGGGGGCCGGCCTGGAGCAGATCGGTCAGTGCCCGCAGGTGCACCGTGAACGTCAGGCCATTAGCGGGCTCGGCCAGATCTTCCGGCCAAGGCAGGCCAGCTGCCAGCGCACCCCAGTCGGTGTCCGGTTCGACGGCGCGCCAGGCGCCCGCGAAACGGTGCAGCGCCACCAGATAGGCGTCGAGCCGGTCTACGTGCGGGCCCAGCGCGCCCAGCGGCTCCGGGACGAGCGCGGTGATGCCCACATCCGGGGAGCTCGCTCCCGTCAGATCCCACCACAGCGCGCCGGCTGACAGGGAGCGGGTCAGCAGCAGGACCCGCACGACGGCGCCTGCTGCCAGCCGAGGGGCGACCAGCCGTTTGAGGATGGTTTCGAGCCTGGTTGGGCGGGCCTCCACCCGGTCGACGACAAGGAGCAGCGGCTGGTCGCTGCCTGCGGCACCATCGAACACCTGCTCCTCGGCGCCTTCGCTGAGTAGCCCCGCGTCCCATCCCGCCGACCGCATCACCGCGCACAGCCGCATCGCCAGCCGGGTCTTGCCCTGCCCGCCCGGCCCCACGATCAGCCGAACCTGGTTGCCTCCACCCTCGCACCAGCGCCGCAGGTCGACGAGCTCCTCAGGGCGCCCGTAGAAGTCCACCACTTCCCGGGACGCCAGCAGCAGCGCCGCCGGCGAGGAGGGCGCCCAACGCCCCGGTACGGGCTCGAACAGGCCCGCCGGCGACTCCCGGGCCGCTGCTGCCAACAGCCCCGCTCGCCCACCTGGCACCTTGCCGCCTGCCACCAGCTCCGACACCTCGAACCAGAACCGGACAGCGTTGTCCCGCCACCGCGGCCGCCGACGCCGCGGAACCTCTGCCGCGTCCAGCACCGCCGTCGCCTGCTCCGGCGAACAAAACCGGTCCGCCAGATCAAGGATTTCCTCGTCTGTCAACCCACTATTATTCCTCGCCGGACCACGCGAACGGTCAGGTGCCATGATTAAACCCCTGTAGGGAGCCGTCTCAATCAAGGACTCCCATATCCTCCCATCCCGCCACCCGCTGTGTCACCGCCGCGCGGGCGTACCCACCGGCCGGCGTATTTCAATGATCGTTTTCGCCTGGTCCGGCCACTCATCCTCGTCCGACCGTGCTCTGGCCCGGCCCAGTGATCCACCCCTCCGCTGGCAATCTAGTCCGTAACCCTTATCTTCGGGACGTAACAAGATCAAGAGGTCTTGGTGGCGTGGCCGGGTGTCGAGTTAACAGCATCTGTCGCATACCGGTGGACCGAAAGTCAGCGTTCGTTGTGACCCGTCAGGCGAGGTAAGGGGCCCGGCAATCGAGGCATTCCGGGCACCACTACCAGGTCGGCCGGCGGATCCAATAGATGTCCGCAGACGCGGGAGCCCGGAAAACCGCCCGGTTGAGGTGGTTTCACGCGCTCCATCACCGGACCTCGCGTCGGTTACATAGCGTCGGCAACGAATGTGCGGCAGAGCCGTGGGTGGCGCAGTCCCTCGGCGAGGGAGGGGAGGATCCGCCTTTCGAACATGTCGGTCTTGTGGCCGTCGCCAGTAGGTCACCTCGGACTGTGAGAGGTGACGCCGTGTGAGTGGCTGATTTGGTTTTCGTAAGATCGTCGTTGTTCGGGGCATGACCGGTCAGGGCGCCAATCTCGCGCACCGACGCGTGTCTGTCCCTCAGTCGCCGTCGCGGGGGGCTGTCTCGCAGGTGGGCTGGTATGAAAGGTCCGGGAGGTAGCGTTTCCATTCGGCCGGAGTGAGGCCGCCCCCTGCCTTGCGGCAGGAGGCGGCAACAGCGTCCTTGCTGAGCCTGACGAGCGCACTCGTATCCCAGCGTGTCGATGGAAATAGACTGATACCAGTGGTGAGGGTCAACGCAGAGTCATCGTCGGTGAAGGCCATAGTGTCAGCCCCGCTGAAATCGGATGACGGGACGCTACTGGAAGAGAGACGAAGAGGCGAGGCAGGGTCGGCGACAGCCCAGAATGACAGAGAGCTGGCGTTGATCGCGAGGATTGAGCCCTCATGGCTGAACGTCATCGAGCGGATCCCCTCGCGGCCGACGTTCAAGGTTCCTCCTAAGCGACGGGGGTCGGTAGGGTCGCTGAGGTCCCAGAGCGCCACACCTGAAGCCGATCCCTCGTACACGGTGACTGCAAGAGTCTTCCCGTCCGGTGAGAGGGCCAGTGGGCCCAGACCCGGACTTCCATCCCAGTCGACAGTCTCCAGGTGACGCGGGGCGGACGGATCGGATACGTCCCACACCGCGAGCGCGGCGCTCTTGCTGTCAGGGTGGTAGCCGGTGAGGATCAGCGTGGCGCCATCCGCGGTGAATGCGGCTCCCTGAATTTCTATTGTGTCCGTCAGCGGATGGCGGTGTGGGTGTGCACGGTCAGTCAGATCCCACAGGTCCGGCTGGCCTCCGCTAACAATAGCGAGCCGGGTTGCCGTGTCATCGAAGGCAGCCCCCATCCACTCGGTGTCGTCGGGCGTCAGCCTGGCGATTCGGCGGGGCGATGCAGGCTTGGCAGTGTCCCAGAGATCTACTGGCCCGTGCCACCAGGAAAAGGGCGCGTCTAACGAGCCGCCTCCGATGACCGCATCGGTGAGGTTGGTGATCAGAAATGTGCCGTCGGGAGCGAGTGCAGTCACGTCCCTGACACCACCGACACCTGCCGAGCTGTGGAGTACCGAGGCCGGCCGGAGCGCTCCCGGAACGCGGAGGTCCCACAGCTCAATCGCGCTGTCTGCGTTTTCGCCTGAGGCGCCGATCTGGTCGATGTCAGGGGATAGTGTGCGTGCGACCGCCACGACTGCGCCGTCAGCGCTCTGAGCTATGTTCATGCTAACCCCACCGTGATAGGCATCCTCCCAATGCTGGTCCAGCACCGGCGCGAACTGTGCTTTGAGGAGTCGTGGAGTTGCTGGACTGTTGACATGCCAGAGGGTTGTGGTGGCGTCGAAGCTGCCGGTCACAAGCGCGGCGGCGCTGTCGGCGAAGGTCATGGAATGCACGCCGTCACGATGGCCAGCAAAGGTGGCAAGGCGTCGCGGGGAGATCCGGTTGGTTACATCCCAAACCAGGACTGTGCCGTCTTCGCCGCCGGTCGCCAGCGTGGAGCCGTCTGGGCTGACGTCGAGCGCGTTGGTCGGGCTCGAGGTGACTGGCTGTCCTAGAGGGCGAGGCGTGGTTGGGTCGCGGATGTCCCAAAGCGAGACGCCGCTTGGGCCGCCGGTCGCGAGCACGGTCCCATCGGCGGTGAACGCCACGGCGTTCACGCGTCCGTGCTGCGCGAGGGGCCCGTCGGAACCCCCGTTGTCGGTCACGAGGGGAGAGCCGACGTTGGCGAAGTTGTCACGGTCCGGCACGGTAACGAGGGGGCGGGGGGCTACCGGGTCGCGGACATCCCAAAGTCCCGCGCCCTGCTCCGTCGCGACGGCGAGAGTGGCACCGTCGGTGGTGATCTCTAGGGAACGTGGTCCGGAGCCGATGCCGCGGTCGATGGTGCTGATCTGTCGGGGTGCGGCTGGATTGATGGCGTCCCAAAGGATGATCGTGCCCTGTTTGTCATACGGGTCGTTCATGGAGCCTGTGATCAGTGTCTGACCGTTCGCGGTGAACGCGAGGCTGGTGATGTTGCCGATCTGGCCGGTCAGTGGGCGGCCGATGCGTCGAGGTGTGGCAGGGTCGGATGTGTCCCACAGAATGACATCGGCGTCGTCGGTCACGCGGTCGCCGCCTCCGTTGCCGTAGTCGGCCGTGCCCGTGCTGGAGGTCGCGAGGATGGAGCCGTCGGGGGTGAAGGCAGCGGCGAGGACGCCGCCGGTGTTGCCTCGGAGCGGCCCGGCCAGGAGTCTGGGCCGGTCGGGGTCAGAAATGTTCCAGAGGAAGGCTGTGCCGTCAGCGCTGCCGGTGGCCAGTGTCCCGGTCGTCTCGGCGAACGCGATCGCGTTGACGGTGGCGGTGTGGCCGGGCAGCGTCGCGGCGAGGTTGGTGCCTGCAAGTGTGCCGAGCAGGTTCACCCGGGCGCGAGGGTTGTCGGCGACCGCGTCAGCGGCGACGCCAAGGCGCAACGCGGTGCGAGGGTCCTCGTCTTGAACGGCGTCGGCCCTGGCGAGAAGGCCCTCGGAGGTCGCGGCCCGTCGGGCGAGTTCGGTGGCCTGCTCGCGGTCGAGGGCGCGTTGCCACTGCACGAAGGCGGTGATGCCGCCAGCGGTGACCAGGGTGGCGAGGACGGCGACGACCGCGACGGCGCGTACCCGGGTGCGGCGCGCGTGTCCCTGGCTGGCGGTGAGGAAGTCCCGCGCCCGAGGGCTCAACTGCGCCCGGTTGCGGGGGGCATCGGCCCAGGCGGTGGTGGTGGCGAGGCGGTGCCCCTGGTAGAGGTGGCTGGGGACACGGTCGTCGTCATGCCAGGTGTTCGCGTCGTCGTCGAGGCGTTGACGCAAGAGCTGGCCGGCACGGTCGCTGTCGATCCAGGCTCGCAAAGTCGGCCAGGCCCGCAGCAGGGCCTCGTGGGTGATCTCGACGTGGTGTTCGTGGATCGTGACGAGCCGGGCGTCGGGCGCGGCCAGCGCAGTCAGGACGTCGCGGGCCCTGTGGGGGTTGGTGGCGTTGGTGAGCAGCCGTTCGAGTGGGACTTGGCGTCGGGTGTCGTCGGTGCCCTCGCCGATACGCACGAGGTCGAGCAGCAGATGGCGGGCGGTCTCGCGGTGGGCCTCGTCGAACCGGCCGAGGATCTCCTCGGCGGTGCTCGACACGGCCCGGCGGATTCCACCGGTGGCATGGTAGGCGGCCAGGGTGAGCCTGCTGCCGCCGCTGCGCTGGCAGGTGACGAGCAGGGCATGCGACAGCAGGGGCAGATGACCGACGTGGTGCCCGACCGGCGGGGATGCACCCGAGGCTGACGAGGCTGGTGCGCCCACTGGGCTGGCGTCGAGATCCTGGAGGATGACGTCGGCAAGGCCCGGTTCCAGGCTCAGACCGGCGGCGGCGGCCGGCTGCTCGATGGCGCAGCGCACCTCGTCCGGGCTCATCGGACCGACGAACACCGGGTGCGCCTCCACGGCCTCCCGCAGGGCCGGATAGGCCGCGAGGTGCTCGACGAAGTCCGCCCGGATACCGAGCACTACGGCCGCGGCGGGCGTCGGTGCGTCCTCGGTGCGGCCCGCCAGAACAGCGAGCGCGTCCACGAACACCCTCCGGGCCTTCAGGTCGTCGCACAGGGTGAACAGTTCCTCAAACTGGTCGACAACGAGGACGACCCCCGGGCCGGCGCCACCGGTCGGGGGCGGGGAGCCTGGGTCGTGGCCGCGGAGCCTGGCGGCCACGCGGCCGGGCGCGTCCATGAGCTCCTCGGCCACAGCGTCCGCGGACAGCTCCGCGTCGAGGCAGGGTGCCAGCGCGGTGGCGAGGGCGCGCAGCGGTGTCGCCGTAGGCGTGAGGGTCATGTGCGGCCAGTCCGCGGAACCCGGTACCCGGAACTGACCCTGACGCAGCGCGGGAAGAAGGCCGGCTGCCAGGACCGACGACTTCCCTGCACCGGACGCCCCGAGAACTACCAGAGGGCGGCCCTCGCCGTAGGAGTGCGCCAGCCGGGTGGCGAGGCGCACGGTGAGCTGCTCGCGGCCGAAGAACAGGGCTGCGTCGGATTCGGTGAACGCGGCCAGCCCCTGGTAGGGACACGCTACGGCTGAGGTGCTCCCGCCGTCGGCGACGCGCTCGCCCCAGTGTGGCTCCGCCGCCATCCGTTCGAGCACCGACGACATCACGTCACCGGGCAGGATCTCGCCGGTATAGGAACGCCGGATGCCGGGATAGATCTCGAGGAGCCGACCCAGGGTGTCGTAGTGCCACACCCACCAGCCCTTTAGCCCCAAGCCGGCAGCACGCTCGCTGATCAGCCGCTCGATGGTGTCGATGCCCCCGCCTCCAAGGGCGGGGGAAAGGACAACGTTGGTCACGACCAGCAGATATTCCGGAGTGCGTCCCTTGCTGGCCCGTTGAGATTTTGGGCCGGACCACTTTCCGAACTCTTTTTTCAGCTGTTGGGCAAGCCAGCTCGCGTCCCGCGTGTCCCCGTGCGGACGCCGCAGAAACTTGGCTTGCATGACGCCATATCCGGCCCAGGTACCACCACCGGCTTCCTCGGGGAGCAGAACCACACCGTCGAACGTCGCGTCCCGGCCGCCGTCCGGCCCATCGCCGTACACCTCGGTGCCTCGGCCGAACACAGCCATCATCAGCGCTTGCGCCAGGTGCTCGAAGTCCTGCTCGTTCAAGCGGCTCAGGTCGTGCTTCACAACCCGCATTGTCCAACCCGGCCGCACACAACCGATCAGCGGACCAGGCAACCGCCGATTGCGCAGGTCAGCCGCCTGAGCGAACCACGTCGTCCCCGCCAAGGCCTCCCACCGTGCTCCTGCCGGAGCACCGTCCATGGCCAGGTAGTGCCCCATGATCCTTTCGGCTTACCTATCGTCGTCCCGGAGCCGAGCCGAGCCGGGCCCGCCGGGCCCGCCCGGAGCCACCGCCCCACCTTGCAACGGGAACGCGTTCGGGTCGACGCGACCATCAAGGAACACACGGCTGCCCGCTGCCCGGCGTGGCGGCGGTCCGGGACGTTCCGTCGCCGGCGCACCGCTCTCCGGCAGCACGGTGGTTGGGATGGGCTGTCTTCCATCGCGGGTCGACCCAGGTGGAACGGGCGTTGCCTACGCGCTGAGCCGAGCTGCTGTCTGGGCCGCAGTCCTGCGGAGCTAGAGTCGATCAACGGCGAGGGGCATCGGTGGAGGTGCGGCGATCATGGAGCTTGTACGGGTCCACGTAAGATTCTTCAAGTCGTTCAATTTTGACTATGAGCGACGCGCAAAGGATAACGCCAGGCGATACGAATGGGAGATGCTGCCCGAGGGGTGGTATCCTTATGTGCGATTGGACGTCGACCCGCAGATAACGGCGGTTGTGGGTGCGAATGAATCCGGAAAGAGCCACCTTCTCGACGCGATCGAACGTGTGATTGGTTCAGAATCACGAAGCCGTAGCGACTTTTGCCGTCATTCCCAGCTGTACTCGGTGGAGACTGACGAGGTCCGCATCCCCGACGTTGGTGCGACCTTTCGAGCAAGGGGCGAGTCGGAGGTAGGCGTACTTTCCTCGATAGGTGTCGAGCTCAAAGTCGATGATACCTTCATTTTTCTGCGTCCGGGTGTTGGATCTCCTTGCATCATAATGGAAGATAAGCGCACTGAACTGAGTGGCGGCGACCTTCAGGCGCTTGAGTCAATATTTCCCCGGGTCCTTCGGTACTCGACGGACATCGCGATCCCCGATAGTGTTCCAATAGTTCGACTCTGGGGCGGAGAAGCCGGCACGTTGGCCGACCGGCGGACCAGAAGCGAGTTCCTTGACTTCGCAGAAGGCGTTCGCCCGAGCGAGGGCGACTGGTTTTCTCCGCTGGCCCCGAAGTTCGCACAGTACCTACGCCCTGCGTCATCGATCGAGCCGACTGCCGAGATCAGGCAGCGGGAGAAGGAACACGAGCTGGCCCGTAAGCTTCTTGTCGACGTGGCGCATGTTGATCCTCAGATTTTCAAAGATCTACAAAGGGCCATCTCTGTCGGCAACGAGGGGGAAGTCAGCGGCCTTATCGGCAAGATAAACCAGACCTTGAGTCGCCGCCTCAACCTCTCTCGGTGGTGGTCACAGGACAAAGATTTTGCATTGCGCGTCTCTCCCCGAGAGCGGGAACTGGTCTTTACGATCGAGGATCGCACCGGCGCCGAGTATTCCTTCGCAGAACGCAGCCGCGGCTTGACGCATTTTCTGGCGTATTTTGTACAGCTCCGCGCCCATAAGCGAGATCCCCTCCGCACCGAGATCCTGCTTATGGACGAGCCAGATGCGTATCTTTCAAGTTCTGGTCAGCAGGACCTGCTGCGAGTTCTGGAGAACTTTGCGGTATCGGACGATAGAACCCGGCACGACCAGGTGGTCTACGTCACTCACTCGCCTTTCCTGATTAACAAGAATATGGCGCATCGGCTCCGCGTACTCGATAAGGGTGCCCAGGAAGAGGGGACCCGAGTCGTGAAGGACGTGGCACGCACTCACTACGAACCCCTTCGGTCCTCTCTCGGAGCCTTTGTCGCCGAGACTGCGTTCGTGGGTGGAAAGAATTTGATCGTTGAGGGCGTCGCCGATCAAGTGATCTTGGCCGGCATGTCTAATACGCTGAGGCTGCGAGGCATTCCGACTGAATCGCTGTTGGATCTGAACGAGGTAACTATTGTTCCGGCGGGCAGCGCCGACAGCGTCCCTTACATCGCCTATCTGGCTCGCGGGAGGGACGCAGTAAAGCCTCCCTGCGTAGCTCTCCTCGATGGAGATGAGGACGGAGAAAGGGCAGTTAAAAAGCTTGAGCGAAGCGAGGCCAACCGTAAGCCGGTTCTAGACCGAAAGTATATACTCCGCCTTGACACTTGGGGCGAGTCGGAGGGTACTGCGGTTCGCTCATCCACCACTTCAGGCAGGGTCACTGAGATCGAGGATCTCATCCCGCCCCGAATTGCGATTAGCGCTGCTCGCAGATACGCCGTACAACTAATCGGGGTCGACGAGGCCAGTGCCGAGCAACTCAAAGAAACCAACCTTCGGGATCGCTTGAAATCGTCAGGAAGGCCACTTTGGGACGAACTCAAAGATCTTTTCGCGGCCACCTTTGAGGGCGAAAGAATCGACAAAGTTGGATTCGCGCGGGAACTGATATCTTACATCGGCACAGTCGGTAGTGACGAAAATCAGCCTGCCGGCATGACAGCTTTGACGGGCAACTTCGAGAGGCTACTCGCCAAACTTTCCAACCTGCTCAATGCTGCGGCGACGGAAGAGTCTGAGCGCCGACGTTCAAAGCGAATGAGCAGGATAGTCGCCGGATTTCTTGACGACTATAACGAGGGTGCCACCCGCTCTCTTGCTGAAAATCGACTACAGGAGATTGAAGCAACCTTGGAAGACATCGCTCTACACGACGCAATCCGCCGGCAGATCGCAGCCATTCGACGCGATTTCCGACTCAAACAGGATCCACTACGCCCTGTCGAGAACTTCGAACAGTTTAGAGAGCGCCTTAGCGGGCTGCTCCTGCAAGAGCGCCTAGCTACACAGGATGTCGATCATGACGCGTAACAAAGAATATCCTCCGCTCGACGGTGTCGCCATCCGTGAGAACTGGATTCGTGGATCGTTGAAAGACAGTAGCGCAAATCCAAGCCGTCGATGGTGACACGGAGCCTTTTTCAACCTCGGTTGGTGGCGTCGAGGTGGAGGGTGAGGACGGCTTGAACCAGGCTGGTGATGCGGGTGGTGGAGCAGCGGATCTTGCGGAGTAGCCGCCAGGTTTTGAGGGTGGCCATGGCCTGCTCGCCGAGAGCGCGGATCTTCGCGTGGGCGCGGTTGACGGCCTGCTGGCCGGTGGAGAGCTGTTCCCAACGGCCCCGGAAGGGAACCCGGACCGGGGCGGGTGCGCCCTGGTAGGCCTTGTCCGCCCAGCAGAGGATGCCGGCGGCGGCCAGGGGCGTCGGGGATGCCGTGGGTGCGGGCCGCGCGGATGTCGTGGACCGCGCCGGGAAGCGCCGGTGAGGCCCACAGCAGCCGGCCGGCGGGGTCGGCGAGAACCTGCACGTTCATCCCGTGCTGTTTGTGCTTTCCCGGGGTAGAAGGGCTGGTCGGCGGTGATCCGGTCGATCGGGAGCGGGGTGCCGTCGAGGATCGCGAACGCTTTCCCGGCGGCGGTGCCCAGAGTTGTGGACAGGTCTGGGGCGAGCGTGGCGAGCAGGTCGACGGCTTCGAGGATGTACCGGTAGACGGTGCTAATACTGCAACGGCACTTGTGGGTGTCCTCGCCGTCGGTAGTGGCAGCGTCTGGCCTGGTGTTGACGGCGTCTGCGCCAGGTCGACCAGGCCCAGACGAAGGCGGGTGGGTGGAGCCGGTGGAGGAGGGTGGCGATCAGTCTGCGGATCTCCGGTACTGTCAGTCCGATCATGTCCTGACAGGTGTGGGTGCTGCCCCTTTTACCTGCTCGGCGCGGACGGCGGCGAGGGTGGCGTAGGCGAGCATGGACAGGGTGATGTGGGCGTACCAGGCCCGCCAGTCGCGGACCTGGTAGTCGTC
>NZ_KB891239.1 GCF_000373365.1 Parafrankia discariae | reverse complement strand
CGGGTTGTACCTGGGGGAGTTGCTGGTTGGGCGGGGTTATGAGGTGTTCGGGCTGGTGCGCGGGCAGTCGAACCCGAAGGTGGCGACCGTGGAGCGGCTGGTGCCGGGGGTCGTGTTGTTGGAGGGTGACCTGACGGATCTTCCGTCGTTGATCGGNGCGGTGGAGATCTCCCAGCCTGACGAGGTGTACAACCTGGGCGCGATCTCGTTCGTCGGGCTGTCCTGGAAGCAGGCGGAGCTGACGGGGGAGACGACGGGTATGGGGGTGCTGCGGGTTCTGGAGGCGCTGCGGATCGCGGGTGGTAACGACCTGTCCCGGGTGCGTTTCTACCAGGCGTCGTCGTCGGAGATGTTCGGAAAGGTGCGGGAGACGCCGCAGCGGGAGACGACGCCGTTTCATCCGCGTTCGCCGTACGGGGTGGCGAAGACGTTCGGGCATTATCTGACGGTGAATTACCGGGAGTCGTACGGGTTGTTCGCGTGTTCGGGGATGTTGTTCAATCACGAGTCGCCGCGGCGGGGGATCGAGTTCGTGACGCGGAAGATCTCCCGGGCGGTGGCGCGGATTTCGCTGGGTCTGCAGGACTCGGTGTCGCTGGGGAATCTGGAGTCGCGGCGCGACTGGGGTTTCGCGGGGGACTATGTGGACGCGATGTGGCGGATGCTTCAGCAGGACACCCCGGACGACTTCGTCGTCGCGACCGGTGAGACCCACAGCATCCGTGAGCTGTTGGACGTGGCCTTCGCCCGGGTCGGTATCGAGGACTGGTCGGGCTATGTCCGGTCCGACCCGCGTTTCTTCCGGCCAGCCGAGGTCGACGTCCTGGTGGGCGACCCGTCGAAGGCGGCCGAGGTGCTGGGGTGGAAGCCGCGGGTCGGCTTCCGTGAGCTGGTGGAGATGATGGTCGACGCCGACCTCGCCACCGAGGCCGCCGCGGCGGACAGACACTGACCAACCGGTGACCGACGTCCCCCGGGTGCCCGCCGACCCGCCCACACGGCTGGCGCGGACCGTGCGGCCCGCGCCGAGACCTGGCGCGGGTGAATACGCACCCGGGTGCATGTCACGCCGTGTGATGGGGAGGGTACGCGCGTGCGCGACTCCGGGGGACAACCGATGAACACAGGTCCGGCCACCGGGTCTCTTCCCCCGCAGACGCGCGGGCGGCACCGGTCAAGCCGTCCCGGTGCGGAGGCGGCTCCCGGGCCGGAGACGGCTCCCGGTGCGGAGGCGGCTCCCGGTGCGGAGGCGGCTCCCGGTGCGGAGGCGGCTCCCGGGCAGCCGACGCCGCCGCGCCGGCAGCACCCGAGCCTCGCGGCGTTCCCCGGGCTCGCCAGCCTGGCGCCCGAGCGGCTGCGCGGCCAGAGCGACCGGATCCGGGCGGCCATGCGGGGGGCGATCCCCCTCGCCCTCGCCGGGCTGATCGCCAACGCGGCCAACCTCGGGGTCACCCTGGTCATCGCGCGGGCCATGAGCACCCGTTCCTACGGCGCCGTCGCACAGCTCTTCGCGATCTTCTTCGTCGTCTCGATGCCCGGCAGCGCCCTGCTCGTCGGGGTCGTCCGGCGGATCACGAACTGGCAGCACACCGGCCAGGCCGACCTGATCGACGAGTGGATCGGCCGGGTCCGCCGGGCCGGCGTCATCATGGTCCTCGCCGTCGCGGTGCTGGCGATCATCGCGCGCGGGTTCGTCGCCCGGGAGCTCTCACTGCCCGGAGCCGGCGGTGTCGCCGAGATCATCATCGCCGGGGCGGCCTGGTGCCTGCTGTGCGTGGACCGCGGCCTGATGCAGTGCGGGCGGCTCTACCCGTCGCTGGCCGCGAACCTGCTGGTGGACGCGGCGGTCAAGAGCGGTTCGACGATCGCCCTGGTCCTGGCCGGGCTGGACGAGGCCGGCGCGGCCATCGCCGTACTGCTCGGGGTGCTCGCCGCGCTCGCGCACACCCGTTACAGCCTGCGCCGGCACCCGTCGGCGATCATGCAGGCAGACCCGACCCGACCCGAGGCTCCGCCGGCCCCCGCCAGGCTCCACGCCGACACCGGGGCGACGACGCTGCCGCTGCCGGTCGCCGGGCCGGCGGCCACCGTGGAGCCGCGGCGGCTCGCCGTCGAGGTCGGCGCCGCGCTGGTGACGCTGGTGTTCCTCGGTGTGCTGCAGAACATCGACGTGCTGCTGCAGGGCCGGCTCGCCCCGGACGAGTCCGGCTCGTACGCGGCCGTCTCGGTCGCGGCGAAGGTGATCGTGCTGGCCGCGATCGTCCTCGCCGGGTTCCTCCTGCCCGAGGCGGCGGACCGCAACCATCTCGGGCAGCATGCGCTGCATCAGCTCGGTGCGACGCTGGCGATACTCGCGGTGCCCGCGGTGGGGCTGCTCACCGTAGCGGCGATCGCACCCGACACACTGCTGTCGCTGGCTTTCGGGCCGCGTTTCACCAGTGCCTCCGGCGCCCTCCTCCCGCTGGCCGGAGCTATGACCTGTCTCGGAGCGACCGTGTTGTTCTCCCACTACCTGCTGGCACTCGGCGAACGCGCCGTGCTCGCCGTGCTCGCCGTCGCGACCGGCACCGCCGTCGCCCTCATGGCCTGGGCGCAGGGATCCCCCGTGTCGACCGCGCGGGCGAACTTCGGCTGCCAGGCCGTGCTCGCCGTCGTCACCGGGCTGATGGTGCTCGCCGCCGCCCGCCGGACGGCCCGCGCGTGAGCACGCTGCCCGGGACCTCCGACCTGACCGGAACACCCGACCTGACCGGAACACCCGGCCTGACCGAGACGTCCGCGTTGAGCCGGCAGTTCGCCCCGTCGGCGGCGTCCGAGCGGCTGCTGGCCGGCCTCGCCGACGCGCTGCCCGCGCAGCCCACACTGGCCGAGCTCGTCGAGACCTCGGGGATGCGCCGCATCCACATGCTGGCCTGGCGGGATCTGGACGACCCCGAGGCGGGTGGCTCCGAGCTGCACGCCGACAAGGTCGCCGAGCGGTGGGCCGCCGCGGGCGTCGACGTCAGCCTGCGCACCGCCGAGGCACCCGGCCACCCCGAGACCACCCGGCGCAACGGTTACCAGATCGTCCGCAAGGCCGGCCGGTACTCGGTGTTCCCGCGGACGGCCACCTCCGGCGCGCTGGGCCGCACCGGCCCGTGGGACGGCCTGGTCGAGATCTGGAACGGGATGCCGTTCTTCTCCCCCGTCTGGGCGCGCTGCCCGCGGGTGGTGTTCCTGCACCACGTGCACGGCGCGATGTGGCGGATGGTGCTCTCCCGGGGGCTGGCCCAGGTCGGCGAGACCATCGAGTTCAAGCTGGCGCCGCCGCTGTACCGGCGGACCCGCATCCTCACCCTCTCCCAGTCGTCCCGGGACGAGATCATCGAGCTGCTCGGCCTGCCGGCGGGCAACATCTCGGTGATCCCCCCGGGCATCGACTCCTCGTTCAGCCCCGCCGGGGAGCGCTCGGCACGCCCGCTGGTGCTCGCCGTCGGCCGGCTGGTGCCGGTGAAGCGGTTCGACGTGCTGATCGACTCGCTGATCCGGGCGCACGACGAGCACCCGGCGATGGAGGCCGTGATCGTCGGCGAGGGCTACGAGCGCCCGGCGCTCGAGGCCCGCATCGCCGCGGCGGGCGCGAGCGGCTGGCTGCGCCTGGTCGGCCGGGTGGACGACGCGGGTCTTCTCGACCTCTACCGGCGCGCCTGGGTGCTCACCTCGGCCTCCGCCAGAGAGGGTTGGGGCATGACGATCACCGAGGCGGCCGCCTGCGGGACGCCGTCCGTCGCGACGAAGATCGCCGGGCACACCGACGCCGTCGCGGACGGCGTGTCCGGTCTGCTGGTCGAGGACCCGAACGACCTGGGCAAGACCCTGGCCGGGGTGCTGTCCGACCCCGAGCTGCGGACCCGGCTCTCCGCCGGCGCGCTCGCGCACGCGGCGACCTTCACCTGGGAGCACACCGCCCGCTCGACCTACCTCGCGCTGGTCAACGAGGCCGCCCGCCGTCGACTCGTCCGCCGCCCCGCCCCGAGCTCGCGCTCGGGCGCGCCCCGGTGACCTTGACCGCTCCGGCGTCCGGAGCCGCCCATCCCGACGGGCCGGCCCCGGGCGCCACGACGGGCCCCGGCGGCGCGCCGCCCTCCGGCCACCCGCGCCACCAGGGGCGGCTCGGCCGGGTCCGCCGGCTGCTGCCGTCCTGGCCGGCGCTGGTGCTCGCCGCGCTGGCCTACATCCCGCTGCTGGCGACGGCGCCGGGGCGGATCGGCGCCGACACGAAGGCCTACCTCTACCTCGACCCGGGCCGGATGCTGGCCCGCGCGGTGTCGATGTGGGACCCCGACGTCGGCATGGGGACCGTCACCCACCAGAACATCGGCTATCTGTTCCCGCAGGGTGCCTTCTACTGGCTCGCCCAGCTCGCCGGGCTGCCCGACTGGGTGGCGCAGCGGCTGTGGACGGGCTCGATCCTGTTCGGCGCCGGCGCCGGCGTGCTGTTCCTGCTGCGCACGTTCGGCTGGGCGAACCGCTTCGCGTTCATCGCGGCCCTCGGGTACATGCTCACCCCGTACACGCTGGAGTACGAGGCGCGGATCTCGGCCATCCTGCTGCCGTACGCCGGCCTGGGCTGGCTGATCGGCATCACCGTGCGGGGTCTGCGCGAGGCCGGCGCGGACCACCGCTCCCGCCCCGCGGACACCCCGCGCCTGGTGCGCTGGCGCACGGGCTGGCGCTGGCCGGCGGCGTTCGCGCTGATGGTCACCCTGATCGGCAGCATCAACGCGTCCAGCCTGATCTTCATCCTGTTCGCGCCGCTGCTGTGGGTGCCGTTCGCGGTGTGGGGCACCCGGGAGGTCCGCCTCGGCACCGCCCTCACCCTGTGCGGGCGGGCGGTCCTGTTGATCATCGTGACGTCCGCGTGGTGGATGGCCGGTCTGTACACCCAGGCCGGCTACGGGCTGAACGTGCTCGCCTTCACCGAGACGGTGAAGACCGTGGCGAGCAGCTCGCAGGCGTCCGAGGTGCTGCGCGGCCTGGGTAACTGGTTCTTCTACGGCGAGGACGCGCTCGGCCTGTGGATCGGCCCGGCCAGGGACTACACCGGCAGCCTGGTGATCATCACGATCAGCTTCGCGGTGCCGATCCTGGCCCTGGTCGCGGCTTCCTGCCTGCGGTGGGGGCAGCGCGCCTACTTCGTGGCGCTGATCACGCTGGGCACGACGATCTCGGTCGGCGTGTACCCGTACGACCATCCGTCGCCGCTGGGCCGGCTGTTCCGCGACTTCGCCGAGGGCTCCACCGCGGGCCTGGCCCTGCGGTCGCTGCCACGGGCCGTGCCGATGGTCGTCCTGGGGCTGTCGGTGCTGCTCGCCGGCGGGCTCGCCGTGCTGGACCAGTGGTACGCGGCCCGCCGGGCCCGGGCCGGGGCGGGCCCGTCGTCCGCGGCCGGTATCTCGCGGTCCGGGGCCGGTGCGCTGCGGCTGCGGCTGCGCGGGCACGCGGTGCCGGCGCTGGCGTTCGGCGGAGTGGCGCTGCTGCTGGTGCTGAACATGTCGCCGCTGTTCCGCGGGCACTTCATCGAGCCGCTGCTGGACCGACCCGAGGACATCCCCGGCTACGAGCAGGAGCTGGCCAGCGCGCTGGACGCCGTGGCCCCCGACGCGACCGGGGAACAGACCCGGGTGCTGGAGCTGCCCGGCGCGGACTTCGCGCACTACCGCTGGGGTACGACGCTCGACCCGGTGATGTCCGGGCTGATGGACCGCCCGTCGGTGGTCCGCGAACTCATCCCCTACGGCGACGCCGGCTCCGTGGACCTGCTGCGCTCGCTGGACCGGCGGATGCAGGAGGGCGTGCTCGACCCGGCCTCGATCCCCGACATCGCCCGGCTGATGAGCGCCGGTGACGTCGTGCTGCGCAGCAACCTGGCCTACGAACGGTTCCGGACCCCGCGCCCGCGCGCGACCTGGGACCTCGTCGCCAACCAGCGCCCCGCCGGGCTGGCCGAGCCGCGCGCGTTCGGGCCACCGGTGCTGGAGGACCCGGGCATCCCCTACACCGACGAGATCACCCTGGGCACCGACGCCGACGTCATCGACCCGCCGGCCCTCGCCGACTTCGCCGTGGACGACCCGCACTCGATCGTGCGCACCGAGCGCACCGACGCCCCGCTGCTGGTCAGCGGCAACGGTGAGGCCCTCGTCGACGCGGCGGCCACCGGCCAGCTCGACGCGGTGCTCAACGACGGGCGCACCGTCCTCTACGCCGGTGAGCTCGCCGGCGACCCGCAGCGGCTGCGCCAGGCTCTCGACGACGGCGCCGAGCTGCTGGTCAGCGACACCAACCGGCTGCGCGCCGAACGCTGGACGGGCATCCGGGAGAACTTCGGCTACGTCGAGCAGCCCGGTGTCGCCCCGCTGGCGAAGGACCCCAACGACAACCGGCTGGTGCTCTTCCCCGACGCAGGCCACTCGGCGCAGACCGTCGCCCAGCTGCACGCCCCCGGCTCCGCGGCGCAGGTCGCGGACGTCCGCGCCACCGACTACGGCAACACCTTCTCCTACGGGGTCTCCGACCGCCCGGTGCTGGGCATCGACGGCAGCCTGGACTCGGCCTGGCGGGTCGGCGCGTTCACCGACCCGGCGGGCGCCGCCTGGCAGGTCGACCTGGCGAAGCCGACGACCACCGACCACATCCGGGTCGTCCAGCCGCTCAACGGCCCGCGCAACCGGTGGATCACCAAGGTCACCCTGACCTTCGACGGCGGCTCCCCCGTCACCGTCGACCTGCGGGACTCCTCCCGCACCCAGGCCGGCCAGACCATCGACTTCCCGTCCCGGACGTTCACCACGCTGCGCGTCCACGTCGACGCCACGAACTTCGGCGTGCGCCGCACCTACGACGGGCTGTCCGCCGTCGGCTTCGCCGAGGTGGAGATCCCCGGCACCGACGGGAAGCCGCTGACCGCCGAGGAGGTGCTGCGCCTGCCCACCGACACCCTCGACGCCGCCGGCGCCTCCTCTCTCGATCACCGGCTGAGCCTGCAGGTGTCCCGCGACCGGGCGAACCCGTCCGAGCCGTTCCGCCGCGACCCCGAGCCGACGATGGCCCGCTCGTTCACGCTGCCCACGGCCCGCACGTTCGCGCTCACCGGTACCGCCCGGATCTCCGCCTACGCCTCCGACCAGCTCGTCGACGCGACCCTGGGCCGCGCCGGGGCCGCGCCCACGATGACCTCGTCCGGCCGGCTGCCCGGCACGCTCGGCGCGCGCGCGTCGAGCGCGTTCGACGGCGACACCACCACGGCGTGGAGCCCCGGCATCGGTGACCAGATCGGCTCGTGGCTCCAGGTCACCTCGCCGACCCCGGTCACGTTCTCCGCGATGAACCTCGCCCTCGTCGCCGACGGGCGGCACTCCGTCCCGACGAGGATCGGCATCATGGTGGACGGCCGCCGGGTCGGCGCGGTCGCCGTCCCGCAGGTCATCGACTCGCCGGTCAGCTCGCAGACCCGCAACGCCACCCAGACCGTCAACCTCACCTTCCCCGCGGTCACCGGCAGCACCATCCGGCTGGTGGTGGACGACGTCCGCACGGTCACCAGCGTCGACACCATCAGCCGCGCGGTGATGGACCTCCCGGTCGGCATCGCCGAGGTCGCCGTGCCGGGTCTGGACGGCACCGCTGGCGGAACGGGCCGCGCCTCCGCCGCGACCACCGCCCCCGGCGCCGCCGGCGCACCCGCCACCGCCACCGCCACCGGTGACGCCGCCGGCGCGGTCATCGGTGCCACCGCCGGCCTGACGATCACCGCGGTTCCCGGGGTCGCCGCGACGGCGGCGGCCGGCCCCGCGGACATCCCCGCTCCCTGCCGCACCGACCTGCTGACCATCGACGGCGCACCGGTCGGGATCCAGGTCACCGGAAGTATCAAGGACGCCGCCGGCCGCGACGGGCTGACGGTGCGGGCCTGCGGGACGCCGATCACCCTCAACGCGGGCGACCACGTGGTGCGCACCTCGAACGGCGCGCTGACCGGGATCGACGTCGACCGGCTGCTGCTGGCCTCCGAGGCCGGCGGTGGAGCCTGGCTCGACGCCACCGGCGCGGCCGCCGCGGCAGGCACGTCCGCCACCGGCGCTGGCGCGGGTGGCGCCGCGGCCGCCGCGAGCGGCGGTCAGGGCGGGACCGCACCGACCGTGCGGGCCGAGGCGACCAGCGACACCTCGTTCCGGGTGGACGTCAGCGCCGCGACCCCGGGCAAGTCGTTCTGGCTCGTGCTGGGCGAGAGCCGCTCCCCCGGTTGGACGGCCCGCGTCGACGGCCGGGACCTCGGCGAATCCCACCTGGTCGACGGGTACACGAACGGCTGGCGGATCGACCCGAGCGCCGGGAGCTTCACCGTCGTCCTCGACTGGGCACCGCAGCACGTCGTCGGCATCGCCGTGAAACTGTCGGTCGTGACCGGCGTCCTGAGCCTGGCGATCCTGCTGGTCGGGGCCTACCGGCGCCGCCGCGGCCGAAGCTGGCGTCATCTCGTCGGCTACCAGTACCTCCCGGCGGGCAACGCCGGGCCCGGCCGCCCGGCTGATCTGCCGACGGCGGATCCCTGGCGGGCCGGGTCGGGCCCGGTCGTCCGGGTTTCAGGCCGGTCGACGCTGCTCACGACCCTGGCCACCGGGGCGGCGAGCGCGGTGCTGGTCGGCCCGGCGGCGGGTCTCGTGGTCGCCGTGCTCACCGCCGCGGCGCTGCGGAACTCCCGCGCCCGGCTGCTGCTGCGCGTCGCCCCCGCCGCGTGCCTGGCCCTCAGCGCGCTCTACGTCCTCCAGGTGCAGGCCCGGCATGACCTGCCGGCCAACGGCTCGTGGGTGGCGGCGTTCGACCGGGTCGCCGTGGTCTCCTGGCTCACGGTCCTCCTGCTGGCCGCCGACATGATCGTCTCTCTGGTCCGGGCCCGCGCCGCCGCCCGGACCTCTTCGGGAACCATCCCCGGATCTGCCGCCCCCGCTCCCCAGGGCTCCCCGGCCGAGCCGACCGGCACCGCCGCGACCGGCGCCCCCGACCCGTACTCCCCCCCGCCCACTCCCCGCCACAGCACCTGACCAAGCCCGACGGGGCATGTCCGGTACGGCACCCCGAATCTCCGGCCAAGTAGTCACCGAGAGTAGTCTCCACTCACTCCCCGTATAGCATCACCGCGTCATCGGCTACGAGCGGCTCTGGTCGACGAGCTTGCCGACCACGGGCCCTGACGAAGGGATGAGGCGCGGGGGTGCCACAACAAATCACTTCGGATCGGGGAACATCGCCTCAGGAGGCTGCCAACTCCGGCGAACGCCACCCGAAGCATGCGCGACGCGGTCGCCACAGGCGTTCCACGCTCTGGCTGAACCGGGCCCGGGCCCAGCCCGGGAGTCCGGGCGGCCGGGAGTCACGTGCCGGCGGGCCGCCCGCCGGACACCAGGTCGAATCGACCACCAGCGCTACGGAGAACCGCGGGAGAAGCCACGTTTGGAAAGCCGGCGGCGCCGGGACCACCGACACCGGTCAGCGGGTCGTCCGCGCCCCGGCCGGTCGCCGGCGGCGGACCCGCCTGCGATCGACGATGCTGCGTCTCGCCGTGCTCGCGCCGACCCTGTTGGCCGGGACGGTGACCGGCGGCGACGGCGCGCAGGCCGTCACGGTGCCGGGGCCGGTCATCGAGGACACCGCGATCGGTTCGGGGATCTCCCAGGTCAGCTACTTCGGCGACTGGTCGGCGTGTACGGGTTGCAGCCCGGCCACGCCCAACAACAGCTACCGGGAGTCGGTCCAGCCCTCGAGCGGCGCGGTGCTCCGGTTCTCCGGGACACAGATCGACATCTACAGCGTCCTGGGGCCCTCCGGGGGCGTCGCGACGATCGGTGTCGACGGCGGGACACCGACCGCCGTCGACACGTACGCGGCGATCGGCGCCGTGAACCGTATCTACCACTCCGGGCTCCTCAATCCCGGGATCCACACCGCGGTGATCGTCAACATCGGTTGGCGCAACCCGAACTCCAGTGGTGTCCGGGTCGCGTTCGACCGGGCCGAGGTGTTCGTCGAGCAGAGCCAGCCAGAACCACGACCCTGGCTCTCCGGGGCGAACGGGGATCCGATCCAGAACGCGGAGAACGTGGACGCGTTCTGCGAGCGCCGGGGCAGTCCATGCGATCTCGCCCACGTGTTCGTCTCCCGTAACAACTGGCAGAACATCGTTCAACCGTCCTGGACCCAGGCCAACTTCGCCGGTTGGCCGGGTCGTCTCGTCATCTCGGTGCCTCCCTTCCCCGAGAACTCGGGGGCCACACTCACCGCCTGCGCGTCGGGTGCCTACGACTCGCAGTGGCGCACGTTCGGCCAGACACTGAACTCCACCGGACGGCAGAACTCGATCATCCGTATCGCGTGGGAGGCGAACGGGAACTGGTACCAGTGGTCGGGAAGCAACCCGTCCGCCTATGTGGGCTGCTGGCGGCGGATCGCCGACGCCATCAACTCCACGGCCGAGCCTGACCCGCTGCTCGACTGGACCATCAACGCGCACTACTCGCAGAACCCCGCGAGCCATAACCCGCTCGACCTGTACCCGGGCGACGCCTGGGTGGACATCGTGGGCATCGACGCCTACGACCACTATCCGCCGTCCCGCACCCTCGCCGAGTTCAACAACCAGGCGAACGCGATCGGCGGCATCACCTGGCTGTACAACTTCGCCCGCTCCCACAACAAGCTTTTCGGTATCGGCGAATGGGGGGTCGTGAGCGGACGTAACGAGAACGGTGCCGGGGACAACCCGAACTTCATCACATTCATGCGCGACTGGATGGATGCGCGCGCCGGCCAGGGTCTGTACTACGAGAACTACTACAGCACCTGTGAGCCGCCGAATGTCGGGTCCAACCTGTACCGGCCGCTCGGGCCGTCCTGCCTCTTCATCAACAACGCCTCCGCCCAGCGCTACACCGAACTGTGGAGCAGCCCTTAGAACTGGCCGGTGACCAGGGCGGGGCCTCCGGCCGACCGGCCGGAGACGCCCGCGCCCCGGCGGCGCGGCGCCTGTCCCCCGGTGTGGAGGATCACCGGGGGCCAGGCGCCGCGGCCGGCCTCGACCGGCGCGTCGCTCGCGGGCACGTGGGGGGCCCGCGAGCGACGTCGCCTCAGCCCCGCGGTGGGCCGGGCGTCGCCACCAGCAGCTCGACCAGCCGGTCGAGCTCGGCGGCGGGGTCCTCGGTGAACCCGGTGTGGACGGCCGACGTCTGCACCACGGTGCTGCGCGGGGCCGTCAACCACCGGAACCGTTCCCCGCCGGAGAGCCGGCCGGGCGGACCGGCGTCGAGGCCACCGGCACAGACCCGGTGCAGGGCGCCGAGGCTCGCCGACACCGCGTCCTGGTCGAGGAACGGATCGAGACTGGCGAGCCGCTCACGGTCGATGACGCACCGGCAGCCGAGGAAGCCGGCCCGCTGGCACCACAGCAGGACACCGACGTTGGCGCACTCGCCACGCTCGACCCGCGGCACGACGCGGATCATCGCGTACTCGAACAGATCAGGCACCGGAGCCTCCCCGCAGCCAGTCGGGACGCCCGGTGCCCCGCCCGGCCGCCCGCCGCGCCGGCTCACTCCTGGTGACGAGCGGTTCGGTGGGGGCCAGCATCGCCGCCAGCCAGGGACGCTCCCCCGAGACCCGGGAGAGCAGCCAGTCGACGTAGGCCGAACCGGGAACCTCCGCCCACTCCGGCGGCACCAGCCCGACGATCCGGGACAGCAACTCCGCCGTGACCGCGGGCGCGAGCTCCCGGTCCACGGCGGCGAGCAGGTCCGGCGCGTCCGCCCCCAGCACGGGCAGCAGGACGTGGTCGGCGAAGCCGGGCAGCGGCCGGTCGACCGCCGCGGCGGCTCCCGCCCAGTCATGGTGCGGGTACAGGGCCGCCCCGTGATCGATCAGCCACAGCCGGGCCCCCCACACCAGCAGGTTCGGGTTCCGCCAGGACCGGTCGACGTTCAGCGTGAACGCGTCGAGCCAGATGACCCGGGCGGCGAGCGCCGGCTCCACCGGGAACGCCAGCGGGTCGTAGGTGATCGAGCCGGGCAGGTAGTCCATGCCGAGGTTGCGGCCGGGGCTCGCCCGGAGCAGGTCCTGGACCTCCTGGTCGGGCTCGGTCCGGCCGAGGTCCGGGTCGACGTCGACGAGGACCAGCTCGGGCACGGCCAGGCCCAGGCCGCGCGCGAGCTCCCCGACGATCACCTCGGCGACGAGCGCCTTGGGCCCCTGCCCGGCGCCGGTGAACTTCACCACCCACGTTCCGAGGTCGTCGCCCTCCATGACGCCGGGCAGACTGCCGCCCTCCCGCAGGGGCGTGGCGTAGCGGGTCGCGAGGACATGACGAAGCACCGCACCAGCATGCCCGCCGGCCGGGCCGGCCCGGTGAGCCGGGCGGCCGGGGGAACCGCGGCACCCCGGTTCCGGTGCGCCGCGCCCCCGACCTGCGCGTGGGCGTCCCCGGTTCGGGCCGGACGTCCATGTTCCGTGTGTCAGGCCCCCGCGCGGCTGGAGGCGTCGCGCCGGGCGGGGCGCCGCCCGGCGAGGGCGGGGCGGACCGGTGGCGGGGCGGGCGCCAGCACCCACGCCAGCGAGCGCTGGCCGCTGTCGGGCACGTCCAGAGTCACCGGACGGAAGTCGACGCGGCGCAGGTCCGACGGTTGGTCACCCCGGTCGCCGTCGCCCGGCGCGCCGAAACCGAACGCGTGGTCACCCGCCGCGGTGTCGCCGGTCAGGTCGCCGGTCAGGTCGTCGAACAGCTCACCGGAGACGATGAGCACCAGGTCGGACTCCGGGTGCTCGGCGAGCTCCCGGTCAAGGACGTCGGCGTCGCGCAGCCGGCCCGCCTTCACGATCGCGCGCCCCCCGTAGCCCTGCTCGTCGACCCGGGTGATGCCCTGGTGCAGCGCGACCCGCAGCCGCAGCCGCGGTGCCGGCCGCGCGTTCACCCGCGCCAGGGTGCGGCGCAGCTCCCGGACGAAGTCGGAGACCACCCGACCCTCGTCGATGCCGGGCGGGAACACCGCCAGCTCACCCCCGGACGGCCGGTTCACCCAGTGCGCGCACCGGATCTCGGCCGCGGCGCAGGTCTCGTCCAGCACGGCCCCCAGTGACGGCGGGACCGGCGGGACCGCGGGGAGCGGGCCCACCCGGCCGTTGTCGTCGTTGCCGTGGGCGGCGACGGCGATACACAGCCGCCGGATGCCGGGCATCGTCTCGTTCACGCTCAGCCTCCGATGGTCACGGTCCGTCGGAGGTAACTGTTCACGCTGTGGACACGGAACACATCGTCATGCGATGGGATTGTCCGAGCGACGACGAGCGGCCCCGGGCAACGTCAGCGGGGGCGTGTCGTCCCGGCGGCCCGGTACAGGGCCTCGACGTCGCGGATCACGATGGAGCGGTAGCGGGTGTCCACGATTCCCTGCTGGCGCAGCTCGCGCAGGACCTTGTGCACCGTCGGCTCGGCCGCGCCGACCAGCGCGGCGAGCTCGGGCTGGGTGAGGGCGATCTGCACCCGACGCCCCGGGCCGTCCGTCGCGTCCGCTCCGTAGGAGCGCTCGAGCTCGACGATCACCCGGGCCAGCCGGACGGCCACCGAGCATCCACCGAACTCGACGCGGCGCCGGGTCGCGTTACGCAGCTTGGCGCTGACGGACTGCAGGACCGGGGGTCCCGCGTCGGGATGCGACCGCAGAAAGGCGAGGAACGTCTCGAGCGCGATCACCTTCGCCAGCACCGCCCCGGCCGCGGTGACCGTCGCCGACCGCGGCTCGCCGTCGAGGCCGGCCTGCTCGCCGACGAGGTCACCACCGTGACGGATGGCGAGCAGGGCGAAACCGCCGTTCTCGGTGGAGGCGGTGACCTTGACCCACCCGTTCAGCAGCAGCACGACGAAGTTGGTGGTGTCGCCCTCCCGCAGGACGATCTCCTCGCTGGCGTACTCACGGTAGGGGCCCAGGCCGACGAAGGCCGCCCGGGTCTGCTCGGGCAGCCGCCCGAGCAGGGTGGTCGACGGCCAGTCCCGCCGGCGTGGGCCCTGCTGCTCCGAACCGGTCCGGCCGATCTCCCGAACCATGGTCCGCCCCCTCGCCGCCGGGTGCCGCCCATGCCGGAGCCCGACCGATGATCCACGATTGCCTGATGTACCGGTTGATACCACCACGGCGGTTCCCCTGCGTGCACGACCGGGTGCGGTACGCCGGACTCACCGGTTAAATCGTGTCGCCCCGAGCCGGTCAGACGCGGTGCGGCATCAGGGCGTTCTCGGGGATCACCCCCAGGCGGCCGGCCTGGAAGTCCTCGATCGCCTGGCGGAGCTCGTCCTTGGTGTTCATGACGAACGGCCCGTACATCTCGACGTGCTCGCGGATCGGCCGGCCGCCGAGCAGCAGGACCTCCAGGTTCGGGGTGTGCGAGTCCTGCGCCGCGCTCGCCGCGAGGGTGACGCGGTCCCCCGCGCCCAGCACGGCTGTCTGGCCGAGGCGCACGGGCGCGTCGTCGGCGCCGACGGTGCCCTGGCCGGCCAGAACGTAGACCAGTGCGTTGTACTCCGGGTTCCAGGGCAGGCTGACCCTCGCGCCCGGGCTGACCGTGGTGTGGACCACCCCGATCGGCGTGTGGGTCGCCCCGGGGCCGCGGAAGCCACCGACGTCACCGGCGATGATCCGGACCAGGCTGCCGCCGTCCGGGGAGGCGATCAGCGAGACCTCCTCGCCTTCGATGCTCTGGTAGCGGGGCGCGCTGAACTTGTCCTTCGCCGGCAGGTTCACCCAGAGCTGGACGCCGTGGAACCGGCCGCCGCTGACGACGAGCGCCTCGGGCGGGGTCTCGATGTGCAGGATGCCGGAGCCGGCCGTCATCCACTGGGTGGCGCCGTCGGCGATCAGGCCGCCGCCGCCGTGCGAGTCCTGGTGTTGGAAGGTGCCGTCGATCATGTAGGTGACGGTCTCGAAGCCGCGGTGCGGGTGCCACGGCGTGCCCTTGGGCTCACCGGGGGCGTAGTCGATCTCACCCATCTGGTCGGCGTGGACGAAGGGGTCGCGGTCGGCCAGGCTCACCCCGGCGAACATCCGGCGGACGGGGAACCCCTCCCCCTCCAGCCCGGACGGAGCGGTGACGACCTTCTTCACCGGGCGCTCGACATCGCCGAGACCCGGCACGGACAGCCTCGGCAACGTGAGGGCGTCGGCGGTGACGGCTGGCATGGTGACCTCCTACGGAACCAGGCGGATCCTCTCATCGGACCCCTGCCCGGTCGACGGGGTGAGACCTCGCTCCCACCCGACCCAACAGTTGCTGATGCAACTACCTCCCTCAACCCGCCGGACCACCTGGCTCTTCCCGACGCGTCGCGCGCCTTCGGTTCCCGCGCCGGTCCCGCGCCGACAGCGGCGTTCGCCCAGAGCGATCAGGTTCGGGAACAACGGTCCACTCCGATGCATTGAGCACGACAGGCTCAATGAGAGTGGGCCCAAGCCGCTCGACACGAGGGATGAAGGCCGCATGTCACACACCAGGCTCCTCCCGCTGCTGCCGCTGGACGACGCGGTCGTCCTGCCCGGCATGGTGGTTCCGCTCGACCTGTCGGACGCCGGGACCCGCGCCGCCGTGGACGCGGCCCGCGGCGGCAGACCCGACTCCACACCCGACGCCAGGGCGCCGGGCATCTCCAGCCGTTCCTTCCAGCGCGCCGCCGAGATCCTGCTCGTCCCCCGGGTGGACGGCGAGCTCGCCGACATGGGTGTCCTCGCCGTCGTCGACCAGATCGGCCGGCTGCCCGACGGCGGGACAGCCGCGCTCGTGAGGGCGGTCTCCCGGGCCCGGGTGGGCAGCGCCCCGACGCCGCCCGGCGCCGCCGACACCGGTGTCGTGTGGGCCGAGGCGATTCCCGTCGAGCCGGTCCTGCCGCCCGGCTTCACCGGCACGATCAGCGCGACCACGACCGCGGGCACGCCTGGTTCCACCGGCACCGGCACCGCCGCCGACCCCGACGGCGCGGCCGCCCGGCTGGTCGAGCTCGCCCGCGAGTACCGCACGCTGGTGACCGGGGTGCTGCGCGCCCGCGGGGTCGGCCAGGTCGCCGACACCGTCGAGGCGATCGAGAACCCCGACACGCTGGCCGACACCGCCGGCTACTCGTCCTACCTGTCGACCGCGCGGAAGCTGGAGCTGCTGCGCACCGCCGACGTGGCCGCCCGGCTGGAGCTGCTCGTCCCGTGGACGCGGGAGCACGCCGCCGAGGTCGACGTGGCCGAGACCATCCGGCGCGACGTCCAGGAGGGCGTCGACCGTCAGCAGCGGGAGTTCCTGCTGCGCCGTCAGCTGGAGGCCGTCCGCAAGGAGCTGGCCGAGCTGGACGGGTCCCCCGCGGCCTCCGAGGAGGAGGACTACCGGGCCCGGGTCGAGGCCGCCGACCTGCCGGAGAAGGTCCGCGCCGCGGCGCTCAAGGAGGTCGACAAGCTGGAGCGGACGGCCGAGTCCTCCCCCGAGGTCGGCTGGATCCGCACCTGGCTGGACACCGTCCTGGAGTTGCCGTGGAACGAGCACGCGGCGGACACCTACGACATCGCCTCCGCGCGGGCCGTGCTGGACGCCGACCACGCCGGACTCAGCGACGTCAAGGACCGGATCGTCGAGTACCTGGCGGTCCGCCGCCGGCGGGCCGACGCCGGGCTGGGGGTCGTCGGCGGGCGGCGCAGCGGCGCCGTGCTCGCGCTGGCCGGGCCGCCCGGGGTCGGCAAGACCTCGCTGGGCGAGTCCGTGGCCCGCGCCATGGGCCGCAGGTTCGCCCGGGTGGCGCTCGGCGGCGTCCGCGACGAGGCGGAGATCCGCGGCCACCGGCGCACCTACGTCGGCGCGCAGCCCGGTCGCATCGTGCGGGCGATCCGCGAGGCCGGCTCGATGAACCCGGTGATCCTGCTCGACGAGGTCGACAAGGTCGGCTCCGACTACCGCGGCGACCCGACGGCGGCGCTGCTGGAGGTCCTCGACCCGGCGCAGAACCACACCTTCCGCGACCACTACCTGGAGGTCGAGCTCGACCTGTCGGACGTGCTGTTCCTGGCCACCGCGAACGCGCTGGACTCCATCCCGGCGCCGCTGCTGGACCGGATGGAGCTGATCCTGCTCGACGGCTACACCGAGGAGGAGAAGGTCACCATCGCCCGCGACCACCTGCTCCCGCGTCAGCTCGAGCGGGCCGGGCTGACCGCCGACGACGTCACCGTGGACGACGGCGCGCTGCGGCTGCTGGCCGGCGAGTACACCCGCGAGGCCGGCGTGCGCGACCTGGAGCGGGCGACCGCCCGGGTGCTGCGCAAGGTCGTCGCGAAGGTCGCCCTGGACGAGGTGGCGCTGCCGGTCACGATCGGCGCCGGCGACCTGACCGGCTACCTCGGCCGGCCGCGGCACACCCCGGAGTCGGCGGAGCGCACCGCGCTGCCGGGGGTGGCGACCGGGCTCGCGGTCACCGGGGCCGGCGGGGACGTCCTGTTCGTCGAGGCGTCCCTGGCCGACCCGGAGACCGGGGCCAGCGGGGTGACGCTGACCGGGCAGCTCGGCGACGTCATGAAGGAGTCGGCGCAGATCGCGCTGTCCTACCTTCGCTCGCGCGGGGTGGAGCTGGAGCTGCCGGTCGGGGACCTGCGGGACCGCGGGGTGCACATCCACGTCCCGGCGGGCGCGGTGCCCAAGGACGGGCCGAGCGCCGGGGTCACGATGACCACCGCGCTCGCGTCGCTGCTCTCCGGGCGCCCGGTGCGGGCGGACGTCGCGATGACCGGAGAGGTCTCCCTCACCGGTCGGGTACTACCCATTGGTGGGGTCAAGCAGAAGTTGCTCGCCGCGCATCGCGCCGGCATCACAACGGTGCTCCTGCCGGCGCGCAACGGCCCAGACCTTGACGACGTCCCGAGCGCGGTCCGCGAGGCGCTGACGGTGCATCTGGTCGCGGACGTCCGGGAAGTGCTTGAGCTGGCGCTGGAACCGGCGTTCGACCCGACGCACAACCGCGCGATGGCGGCCTGAGACTGTCCGTTGGCGGCCCGTTGGGTGCCGCCGCCGTCTCTCACAACGACGGCGGTGGCACCTACGGGCCGCCGCGGCGCGCCGGCGCGAGCATGCGCGACACGCCGGCAGTTCGGTTAACACCTTGTGACGGCGCCCACGAAGGGCTGTCCGGCCCGCTACCTTCGGGGCGTGGATCGAGGCCGGTGCCTTCGGCAGGAGCGCGTCGCACAGGAGCGCATCCTGGCAGTGAGTCGACTACGGGGACGCCAGCGTCCGCGGGACAACCGCGGCCCCGGGCGCAGACCGACCAGACCACCGGGTCGCAGACCCCGCTGATCTGGTCAGCTCGACTCCGGTCACCTCAGCCGGGGTGGCGGTCACGCACGGGCTAGACTCGGTGCTTCCCCGCAACCGTGGCGAAAGGTGCACACGGCGTGGACGCCTTCCGGCGCGGCTGGGTCGGCCTGGCGCTGTTCCTCGCCGCGCTGATCATGATGCCGGTGCTGGTGGTCGAGTACCACAGCCGTCTGGCCGACGACGCCCGGTACCACGGGATCGACGCGGAGAGCATCATCCCGCCGGTGACCGGTACGACGCCACCGCGCACGGTGCCCCCCGGCGTCATCGTGGGGTTCAACGGCGTTCTGGAGGGCGAGACGCTGCGCGGCTTCCGGCACATCAGCCTGGAGACGACCGGTGATCTCGGCGAGATCCACTACACGCTGACCGGCCCGACCGGCAGCCGCTACCCCATGACGGCGAGCGTGGCGCCCTACCTGTTCGCCCCGCACCAGACCGGCTGGGAGACCAGCGCCGTGATCGACGGCGTCTACTCTCTCGAGGCCCGCTCCGAACGCCCGGGCGTGCCCGCACGCAGCATCACCTTCCGGATCCAGAACTCCACCCCGGCCGACGCCGGTGCCGGCTCCTCCGCCGGCGCGGCGGTCCCGAGGCCCGGCACCGGGCCGGTCACGAGCCGGTCGCCGGCGTGAGCCCCATGACTGGAACCCGCCCCACCGCACGGTGACTATGGGAGCCAGGCCGGGGCGCGACGCGGAGCGCGAGGCCGGAACCGGAGGCCGTACGTGACGACAGCGACGGAAATCCCTAATGTGAACGGGATGGATCGCCTGGTTTGGATCGACTGCGAGATGACCGGCCTGGATGCCGGTTCCGACCTGCTGCTCGAGGTCGCCTGCCTGGTGACCGACAGCGAGCTCACCGTGCTGGACGAGGGCATCGACCTCGTGCTGGCGGCCCCGGACGCGGCCCTCGACCAGATGCTCCCGGTCGTCCGCGAGATGCACGAGACCTCCGGGCTCACCGAGGCCGTGCGTGGCTCCGACCTCAAGCTCGACGACGCCGAGGAACAGCTCCTCAGCTACCTGCGCCGGTTCGTCCCGGAGGCGCGCAAGGCCCCGCTGTGCGGCAACTCGATCGCGACCGACCGGACGTTCATCGCCCGCTACCTGCCCCAGCTCGACACCTTCCTGCACTACCGCATGATCGACGTCTCCTCGATCAAGGAACTGGCCCGGCGCTGGTACCCGCGGGCGTACTACGCGGCCCCGGTGAAGTCGGGCGGGCACCGCGCCCTGGCCGACATCCGGGAGAGCATCGAGGAGCTGCGGTACTACCGCGAGATCCTCTTCGTGCCCCAGCCCGGCCCGACCACCGACGCCGCCCGCGCGGCGGCCGCCGCGATCCGCGCCTCCTGACAGCCGCGCCTCCCGGCTGCCGGGTCGCCGGGCGGGAATTGGTCGGATTTCGGCCCTCGGTCGTGACCCGGCCGCCGCACCGGCACGTTCACCCGGTACGATGGCTGCGCCCGGTGAGAACCGGGCGATGGTGGGTGTAGCTCAGTTGGTAGAGCACCGGGTTGTGGTCCCGGGTGCCGCGGGTTCAAGTCCCGTCACTCACCCCAGTTAGAGGGGGCCGTCGTTTGCGGCGGCTCGCCTCCCCTCACTCGGCTTCCTTTGCCCGTTGCGGCACTTCGGTCGCGCCCGCAGGCCGGCCAGCCCCGGCCACCGCCGGGTCCTCGCCCGGACGCCGCGCGGCCCTACCGGCCTCGTCGCAAACCTCACCGGGCGGGCCCGTGGACGGCATCGTGGGCGCGCCTCAACCCAGAGCCGCCGGCCCGGCGCTCCGGCGACCGCGGAGGCGTCTGGGTGACCGGCCTCCGTGGCCACCGGAGCCAGGTTCACAGCACCGGGAATCCCGGGTTCACAGCACCGGAAATATGGTTATACCGGCGGGATGAGGCCTACGTGTCGGCCCTTCCCCGCGCAGTGGCGGCAGGGCTCGAGGTGCGGCGCCGTGCCACCCTGGTCGGCGGCGCGAAGCTCGAAGACAGCTCGCCCGCCTCGGCAGGTGAGGCAGATCTGATTGATGATGCTCGGCCGCCCCGGGCTTGTGTCGGCCCCGGACGGCTGCTCCGCTGTGGTCACCGGTGAACTCACCTCCCCGGTCAGGACGAACCGTGGGACGAGCGGTCGCGCGGACGGCCAGCGCTCGACGAACCTGACGGACGCTGGCAGATCGCGGGCCGGAAAATCCGGCCTAGGACGTGGCCCTCGCCGAGGACCGGGCTCCTCACCTCCCCGATGGCGCTGTCCCGGCGTTCGAGCTGCTCGATCGAGCGTGCCGGGCATCCGAGCGTGCTGGTCGACGGATGACGCTAGCCAACATCGACATCGTATGGGGTGGAATGAAGGAAAGGACCGCACAACTCTGTCTGCCAGGTCTCGCGCTGAACAGGTTGTGGATACACCACCGGCCCGGAAGTGCGACTCGCGCCGGGTGGTCTGGCACGCCGAGCCCTTCCAGATCCGGCCATCTCCCGCGCCGCCGCGGCTTTCGCCCTGGACCGACACCCGCTCCTCAGCGCCTGCCAGGCTTCCCACCTGCCTCTTCCCCGCGACCGGGCCGCCAACGCCATTCGTGGTCGCCACCGGTCGCGGCCTGGGCGGCACCGGATTTCCAGAACGGACAATTCACCCATTACGGGAAAGTGTTATGGGGCCCGCCGTCACGAAGAAGACGCACTGAGTACGGAAGACCGTGTCAGACGTGGCCCGTCAGTGCTCCCACCGGCACGCACCGGCCACAACCGGAGGCCACTCGAGGATCACTTGACGGAGAGCCCGACGAACCCGCCGCTCCCAGCCGACGGGGTCGGCCACACGACTCCATTCACACCGAACACACTCCCACCGCCCACCGGAACCACTTATTCGATGTCGAACAGGCCCTGACGAACGGCGTACATCACCGCTTCCATGCGGGAGTGCAGCTGAAGCTTGTCAAGAATATTGCGAACATGGTTCTTCACGGTGTTCTCACTGATGAAGAGCTTCCGCGCGATCTCGCGGTTCGCCCGGCCTTCGGCGACCAGCTTGAGGACCTCGAGCTCCCGGGCGGTGAGGTGGGGCGCGTGCGCGCGCGGACGGTCCTCCCCACCGCGGGCCATCGTCGCGAACTCGACCATGAGCTTCGAGGCCATCGAGGGGCTGATCAGGCTCTGGCCGTTGTGCACGGCGCGCACCGCGTCGGCCACCTCGTGCGGCGGGATCGACTTCAGCAGGTAGCCGACGGCCCCGGCCTTGATCGCCTCGAACAGGTCGGACTCCTCGTCCGACACGGTGAGCATGACGATCCTGGTGCGCGGCACCGCGCGTTTGATGGCACCGGCGGCGGCGATGCCGTCGCGGCCCGGCATCCGCACGTCCATGAGGACGATGTCCGGCGTCGTGCCGGACGCCAGGGTCAGCGCCTCCTGGCCGTCCGCCGCGCGCCCGACCACCGAAATGTCCTCCTCGGTCTCCAGCACGGTCTGCAGGCCCTGAAGGAAGAGCTCGTGATCGTCCACGACGAGAACCCGTATCGGCGTCACGTCACGGGTCGGGTCGGCATCAGCGGCCGACGGCGGCACCACACTGGCCGTCATCACACATCCGGAAATCGGGTTCGGTTTTTCCGCCAGGCGGCTTCTCCGCCGCAGGCGAAAGCCGGTTCGGACACCTGCCCACTCTACGTGATGCACTACACACATGAGGTCGCGGGCGCGCTGAAGTCACCTCCGACTTCCATGTCCTTAACGCATCCGACATACTGGAAATAGTACGCGGGTTCGCCGCCAGTTCGACGTAGTGGGACGTTCTGCTCCCCATCCGCGACGCGGCCCCGGCCGGCGGGCAGGCTCGCGAGCTGTGCGGACGTCCACCCACGGCGCCGGCGGGCTCATTCATCCGGCTGCTCAGCACAACCAGGCAACGACGCGCGGTAGCAACACGACGCGGGTAACGGGTGCTTCATAACCAGTTATCTGAGTCTCCTGGATGTACCGCGTATGCGACGGCATTGAAGGCTGTTTGGTGGCGCCGCGATCGGATCAGAGAGACCCTCGTCAGATGGACGCCGCAGCCAGCACCCCCCCGTCCCGACTGCACCTCAAGCCGGGCACCGCCTGGGCCGACGCCTACTCCCGCGCCCGGCAGGAGGCCCCCGAAGCATTCCACGAGGACCGCCTGCTCAACCTGTGGGGCGGTCAGTGGCGCCGGACCGGCAACCCACTGCACAGCCTCACCCCGGTGGACGGCGCCCCGATCGCCGGCCCGCCGATGATCGAACCCGACGAGGCCCGCGAGGCCATCCGGGCCACACTCGACGACCACAAGGAATGGCGCGACGTCCCACTGGCCGACCGCAAGGCCCGGGTGACCGCCGCCATCGAGGCGATGGAGGAGCACCGCGACCTGCTCGCGCTGCTGCTGGTCTGGGAGATCGGCAAGCCGTGGCGGCTGGCCCGCACCGACGTCGACCGCGCCCTGGACGGCGTGCGCTGGTACGTCGACGAGATCGACTCCATGATCGGCGACCGGACGGCCCTGCCCGGCCCGGTCAGCAACATCGCGAGCTGGAACTACCCGATGAGCGTGCTCATGCACGCCATGCTCGTCCAGGTGCTCGCCGGCAACGCGGCGATCGCCAAGACGCCGACCGACGGCGGGGCGGCCTGCCTGACCCTGGCCTGCGCGCTGGCGCGCCGGGCCGGCCTGCCGGTGTCGCTGGTCTCCGGGTCGGGATCGCGGCTGTCGGCGGCGCTGGTCCGGGCGCCGGAGATCGGCTGCCTGGCCTTCGTGGGCGGGCGTTCGGCCGGCGGCCAGGTGGCGGCCGCGCTCGTCGACACCGGCAAGCGGCACTTCCTCGAGCAGGAGGGCCTCAACGCCTGGGGCATCTGGGACTTCTCCCAGTGGGACCTGCTGGCCGGCCACCTGCGCAAGGGCTTCGAGTACGGCAAGCAGCGCTGCACCGCCTACCCGCGCTACGTCGTCCAGCGCCAGCTCTTCGACAAGTTCCTGGAGATGTACCTGCCGGTGGTCTCCTCGGTACGGTTCGGGCACCCGCTCGCCGTGGCCGACGACTCCGACCCGCTGCCCGACCTCGACTTCGGGCCGGTGATCACCGCGGAGAAGGCGACAGAGCTCGCCGCCAAGATCGACGAGGCCGTCACCAAGGGCGGCGTGCCGCTCTACCGCGGCGACCTCGCCGACGGCCGGTTCCTGCCCGACCAGGACCGGACCGCCTACGTCCCGCCGGTGGCGATCCTCAACCCGCCGCCGTCGGCCGCCCTGCACCACGCCGAGCCGTTCGGGCCGGTCGACAGCATCGTGGTCGTCGACTCCGAGGCCGAGCTGCTGTCCGCGATGAACGCCTCGAACGGCGCGCTCGTCGCCTCACTGGCCTGCGACGACGACGCCACGGCCCGACGGCTCGCCGGCGAGCTCGCCGCCTTCAAGGTCGGGGTCAACAAGCCCCGCTCGCGTGGCGACCGGTCCGAGCCGTTCGGTGGGCGCGGGGCGTCGTGGAAGGGGGCGTTCGTCGGCGGGGAGCACCTCGTCCGCGCGGTCACCGTCGGCGCGGACCCGGCCGAGCGCCTCTACGGCAACTTCCCGTCCTACTCGCTGTACCCGGAGACCTGACCGGGCCACCCGGGACCTGACCGGGGCCACCGAAGACCTGACAGGGCCACCGGAGACCTGATCAGGTCCCGCCGCCGCGGGGCGGGGCGGGGCGCAGGCCGTGCTCGGCGAGCGGCCCGAGGCGCAGGCCGGCGTCGTCGCAGCGGGCCGCCAGCTCGGGCAGGGCGCCCAGCGCGCTGCGCCACGCCCCCGGGGCGGACGTGCAGTCGCTGTCGTGCAGCAGCACCGTCGCGCCGCCACGCAGATCGGGGGCGAGCGTCGCCAGCACGCCGGCCGGGGTCGCCGTCGCCGTCCAGTCCCGGCCCCACGCCGTCCACAGGACGGGGGTGAGGTCGAGGCGGCGCGCGGCGGCGAGCACGCCGGCCGAGAGCACCCCGTGCGGCGGGCGGACGTAGGCCGGCACCCGGCCGGTGGTCTCGGCGATCAGGTCCCGGGTGCGCGCGAGCTGGTCGTAGGTGGACGCCGGCCCGCGCAGCAGCATGGGCCGGTGATCCCACCCGTGGACGGCCAGCTCGTGCCCGGCCGCGGTCATCTCCCGGGCCAGGCCGGGGGCGCGCTCGAGCATCCCGCCGAGCACGAAGAACGTCGAGCGGATCTCGAGGGCGTCGAGCACGTCGAGGAAGCGCGGCGTCGAGGCGGGGTCGGGACCGTCGTCGAACGTGAGCGCGATGTGGTCGGTCCGGCCCACCCCGGCGAGCCCCGGGGTGACCCGGGTGCGCAGCCGGCGGAAGGTGGCCAGTGAGGGCAGGCCGTAGGCCAGTGCGCCGAGCGCCATGACCGTGCCACCGGCGGCCCACCGCCCCGTCTCCCGCCGCCCCGTGCCGGACCGCACCATGACGGACACTGTGCCACACCGCGCGCCACCCCCCGGTGGCACGCGCACCGCCCGTCGCCGTGGTCCGGCCATTACCGTGTCCCGGCTCGCTGGTTCGGACGTCCCGCGGGAGGGAAGGGAGCTCCCGGGACGATCCGTGACCTTCCGGTGGGCTTCCGGCGCTTCACGATTCATCGTGTGAACGCCGGTCGCTCCCGGGCCACGGGCTCGTCCCATCCGCAGCAGGGCCCCGGCACGCGTCGCGCCGGCGCGGTGCCCGGACCGGGCGTCGCCAGAAGAAGGAGGACCGGCACGATGCCCGAGGACACGGCGTCCGAGGAGACCATGCCCCTGGAGACCGCGTCCGAGGGAACCCCGCCCGAGGGGAGCGCGCCCGGAGACGCGATGTTCGAGGAGTGGTTCCTGACCGCCGAGGAGCGCGGCAACCCGGACACGGCGCTGGACGTCCGCCATCCGGACGGCCGGGCGTGGACCACCGGGAACCTCGTCCGCCCGCTGGTGCACGGGCGGGCCTACTTCTCCCGCCTGCTCGAGGTCGTCGAGACCCTCGGCGAGAACGACCTTCTCCTGTTCACCGACTGGCGCGGCGATCTCGACCAGCGGCTGGACGGCGCCGGCTCCGAGGTCGGGCAGGTGCTGGGCCGCGCCGCCGGCCGGGGCGCCGTGGTGCGTGGCCTGATGTGGCGCTCGCACCTGGAGCTGCTGTCGTTCAGCTCGCGCCCGAACCGCCGGCTGGCCGAGGAGCTGAACATCGCCGGCGCCCAGGTGGTCCTCGACCACCGGGTGCACCGCAACGGCTCGCACCACCAGAAGCTGGTCATCGCCCGCCGCGCCGCGGTGGCGGGAGACGCGGTGGCGGGGGACGCCGTGGCTGGGGACGCCGTGGCCTTCGCCGGCGGCATCGATCTCTGCTACAGCCGCCGCGACGACGCCGCGCACGCCGGCGACCCGCAGAGCCAGCCGATCGCCGACGCCTACGGTGCCGCCCCGCCCTGGCACGACATCCAGGCCGAGGTGCGCGGGCCGGCTGTGGGCGATCTCGAACTGACCTTCCGGGAACGCTGGGAGGACCCGTCCGCGCTGGACAACCCCAACCCCGTCCGGCAGGCCTTCTACCGGATCCGCCCGGTCGAGACGAACCCGGACGGCCTCCCGCCGCAGGCACCCGACCCGGCCCCGGTCGGCCCGCACGCCGTCCAGATCCTGCGCACCTACCCGCGACGGCGCCCGCACTACCCGTTCGCGCGCAAGGGCGAGCGCTCCATCGCGCGCGCCTACCGCAAGGTGCTGCGCCGCGCCCGGCGGCTGATCTACCTGGAGGACCAGTACATGTGGTCCA
This sequence comes from Parafrankia discariae, assembly GCF_000373365.1. Classification (NCBI taxonomy): domain Bacteria; kingdom Bacillati; phylum Actinomycetota; class Actinomycetes; order Frankiales; family Frankiaceae; genus Parafrankia; species Parafrankia discariae. Next base: position 14,389 of record NZ_KB891239.1, on the reverse strand, counting down.
CCGAGGTGGCCCGGCTGTTCGCGGACGCGCTGCGCCGTGAGCCCGAGCTGCACCTGGTGATCGTCGTCCCGCGGTTCCCGACCCAGGGCGGCCGTTTCTCGCTGCCGCCCAACCTCGTCGGGCGGGAGAAGGCCCTGGAGATCTGCCGCGCGGCCGGCGGCGACCGCGTCGGCGTCTACGACGTCGAGAACCACGCTGGGACGCCCGTCTACGTCCACTCGAAGGCCGTGACGATCGACGACGTCTGGACCTCCATCGGCTCGGACAACCTCAACCGGCGGTCCTGGAGCCACGACTCGGAGCTCGCCATCGCCACCATCGACACCACCCTCGACCCGCGCGAGCCACGCGACCCCGGCGGCCTCGGGGACGGCGCCCGGGTCTTCGCCCGCGACCTGCGTCTCGAGCTCTGGCGCGAGCACCTCGACTGGGACGGCGACGACGAGGAGCTCATCGACCCCGAGGCCGGGTTCAAGGCGTTCCGGCGGCGCGCCGAGGAACTCGACGCCTGGCACCGCGGCGGCCAGGCCGGCCCGCGCCCGCCGGGCCGGGTCCGGCCACACCAGCCGCAGCGCCTGGACCGGCTGACCCGCGGCTGGTCCGCGCCGCTCTACCACGCCATCTACGACCCGGACGGCCGTCCCCGCCGGATGCGCCGCGACAACGCCTGGTGATCCGCCCGGCCCGGAGGCGGCGCGCAGCCCCGCCGCGCGGGAGAAAGGGCCGCGCGGCCGGGCCGGCGTAACACCAGCAAGCCCGCGCGGGCGCCGACTCCGACAACGGCCGCTCATGACCCCGCGGGTCCCGGTGGACATCCGACGCGGACCGCACCCGGCGCGCGGCCATCCCACGACGATGCAGCACGATGTCCCCGGGACGTGTCCGGAACCGTGAGAACGAGGCCACAGCCGGATCGGACGGCTCGCGGGTCCTCGGCGCCTGTGCCGTCCATGCCGGCACCCGTCGGGAGGAGCTGCGCTGAGCACGCCACGTCTGGGCGTCATCGGCTGGATGTTCGCGGGCGCGGTCGTCCTGGCCACGATCGCGCTGACAGCCGGGCGGCACGAGCGGGACGAACCGAGGGCCGCGCTCTGGGGCGACTCGCTCGCCTGGGAGGCACGCGACTCCTTCACCACGGCCGCCGAGAAGGACGGGGTCACCCAGGCCACCACGCGGACCTGGGGCGGCACGGCCCTGTGCGACTGGTTCACCGACATGCGCAACCAGGCCCGGCGCTGGGATCCCACCGTGGCGGTCCTGTCCTTCTCCGGCAACACCGCCTCCGAGTGCATGCAGGGCCGGGACGTGATCACCGCCTATCGGGAGGACGCCGCCAAGGCCGTCGACATCCTCACCCGCCGGGGCATCGAGGTCGTCCTCGTGGACGCCCCGCCGCGCGAGGACCAGCCCGTCGGGCCGGACGGCCTCACCGAGCTCGACCGGGTCTGGCGCGAGGTCGCCGCCGGGAACTCCCATGTCCGGGTCGCGCCGGCCGGGGAGGTCCTCACCGACCACGGACGGTTCGTCCCGAGGCTGCCGTGCCTGCCCGGCGAGCCCTGCGACCCCGACGGCAAGGTGGCCGTCCGCAGCCCGGACGGCGTCCACTTCTGCCCGATCGCCCAACCGGCGATGACGGTGTGCCCGATCCGGGCCCCCGGCGCGGAACGCTACGGGCGCGCCCTGGCCGACGCCGCCCGCGCCCCCTGACCCTGCGGAGGCGACGAGAGCCCCAGGTCTGTCCGCCAGGCCCAGGGTGCGGGCGGTGGTGCTGCCGGCAGCGCCACCGGCGCTGCGACCTGCGCCCGCTCCCACGAGGACGGGGCCGCCAGGTCCCCCGGGGCTGCCAGGTCCCGGGGCTGCCAGGTCCCGGGGCCGCCAGGGCCTGCCCGCGGAACCAGAGGCGAGCCTGGCCTCGGTAGCTGGCCGGGAACCCGGCTCAGCTGCTCGCCCTTTAGTTTCTTCCTCGCCGCTTCGGGGGCAGATCTGGCCGAACTCCGACCCCAAACGACAAGAAGGAAACTAAAAGGCGAGCAGGCCACCCGGCGCTTTGAACCTTTCGTCCGATAGATGACGGTCTGACCCCGCGCCGCCGCTGAAGATCCCCGACGCACTCCAGGTTGGAGATCACCACGACCGTCGACAGAAGATCACCGCGCACCACGGAAAAACGATCACAGCACGACGGAACAGGATCGAACCCGTCCTATGGCAGGGCTCACACCGACAGACGATCGGTAGCGGACGGTGCAGCTCGAGCCGCTGGGGCGACATCGAGCTGCCACCGCGGGCCCATACCAGCATCTCGAACCCCGGAGGCGATCGACGCCACGGGCACCCCGGATTCCCAGCCGACCCCAGACCCTCCGGAGCCCGGCCCCTGACGACCGGGCCAGCTGGAGTGGGACAGATCGACATGAACAGGACTGCGACCCCCCGCGTCAGTACCTCCGCGGAGCTGGTAGGGTTGTCTACGTCGCCGCGGGAACGCGGAGGCACGCGCCGCTAGCTCAATTGGCAGAGCAGCGGACTCTTAATCCGCGGGTTCGGGGTTCAAGTCCCTGGCGGCGCACCCGTAGCTACCAGCGGTTTCTTCCTTTTGGATGGGGCCGCTGTTTTCATTGTGGCAGCCATGCTGGCAGCCACGGGCGCGCAACGCATCAATCCCCTTCTACTTCCTTCTTCCGGTCATCGTCGCTGTCGGTGGCCGGCGCTGCGGTGCCCCAAAGGGCCGCGCCCATCCGGTCGGCCGCGTCGGTGGACAGCTCCGGCGCCACGTGGCTGTACGTGCCCAGAGTCAGACTGATCTGCGAGTGACCCATGATCTCCATGACCACCCGTGGATGAACGCCCTGGGCCAGCAGCAGGCTCGCCATCGTGTGCCGCGCGTCGTGGAGCCGGGCCGCCCGCACACCGGCCTGAGACAGCAGGTCCTGCCAGGCCCGGTGGTCCGCACGGGGATCGAGCGGACGTCCGTTCGGCTGGACGAACACGAGGTCGTGTTCGTTGACCCACTCGCCGCCGGCCGCACCGCACTCAGCACGCTGCGTGGCACGATGAGCCCGCAGGCTGACCGCCAGGTTCGGCGGAATCACGATCGTCCGCCGGCCAGCACGGCTCTTCGGCCGCACGATCACCAGGCCCCCGCCGGTCCGATGAGGGCACCGGCGCGCGGTCCCGCAGGTCTTCGGATCGGCGCAGCCGTGCTCCCAGGGCCGCCGTTGCAGCGCCTGCCGCACCGTCAGCGTGGCCGGTGTCGCGTCCAGGTCGACGGCATCCCAGGGCAGCCCCAGCGCCTCACCCTGCCGCAGGCCGAGCGCCAGCGCGACCGACCACCGGGCCGCGTTGCGCTGCCCCTTCGCCGTGTCCAGGACAGCCCGCGCGTCCGACGCGGTCAGCGGCCGGACCTCCTCACGGTCAACCGAGGGAGGATCGACCAGCGTCGCCACGTTTCGGGCGACTCTCCCCCGCCGGTGCGCGACCTTCAGCGCCCGGGAGACGATCCGGTGCATCTGGAGCACGGACGCCGCCGCCAGGCCCTCCGTCTCGCATCGGCGGTAGAACGCCTCCAGATGCTCCGGGGTGAGCCGGTCGAGCCGGACCGCGCCGAGCGCCGGAACGATCCGGTTCCGCACGTACCCCCGGTACGTCGCCAGCGTCGACGGCCGCACCTTCCTGGCCGCGATCGTGTCCAGCCAGAACGTCAGCCACTGTTCCATCGTCAGCGGCTTCGCACCGGTCACGATCGCCACACCGTCTTCCTGCTCACGACGCAGCGACCGCAGCTTCTCCGCGACCTCCGCCCGGGTCTTCCCGGACAGGTACTTCCGTTGCCGCTTCCCGGCCTTCCAGCCGAGATCCACGGTCGCCCGCCAGCGGCCGGAAGCGTCCTTGTAGATCGCGCCCTCACCAGCGCCGCGCCGACCCTTGCGCGCGGCCATCAGTCAGCGTCCAGGGGGTTGCCGTCGGGCCATTCGATGTTGTCGCACCAAGCGCAGCCGTACCGGCTGTCGCCCATGTCGCAGGCGAACTTGGACTCTCCTTCGGGCTGTGGGTAGAGCAGGCCCTGTCCGGCGCGGGCACGGTCGAGGTGCTCGCGGAGTGCCTGTTGCAGGCTCATGGTCGGGCGGTTGTCGCTGTTCGTGGGCATGGCGAAGTCGGCTCCTTGCCGGAAGAACGGGTCAGGTGCACGCGGGCCGCGGGTGGCGTTGCCCGGTGCGGGTGGGTTTCCGTTCTCTGGCGCTGGGATGGTCTGCCGGGGCGCCGGCCGCGTCCAGGGCGCTGCGCGTCGCTACGCGATCGGCCTCCGGCCGACCCTGGACACGTCCGACACCCCGACAGCTTCAAGCGCCACCAGAGAACGGAAGAAAAATGGGGGTAGAGCAGGCAGAACAGCCGCTACAGGCGGGGAACGCTCGCCGCCGCCGGGCCGGTCGAGGGGTTCCAGCCGTCCAGGACCGTTGCCGAAAGACCGGGCAGGCGGTGGAACGCGAGGACCGCGTCAACGTCGCCGAAGTGCTCGGTGAAGAAGGCGTCCACGGGCAACCCCGCGAGCACCTGCATCAGGTCGCCGACGTCCGCGCCGGGACGGACGAGCAGTTCGTAGCCGGTGTCGGTGCGGCGCACGGAGATGAGGGCGGATCTGCCGTCACCGGGGGTGCGCCAGGCGCCGGAACTGCCGGACGGGAAAATGGGCATAGGGTCTCGCTCCTGTCGTGAGCAGGGTGGGATCTCAGGTCCCGGTCGGGTGTTCGCAGCACCCACCGGGACCGCCTATCTCGACTGGACGACCGTCCAGCGACGCCAACGGTACAGGGCGTCTGGACGGTCGTCCAGTAGTCTGCGGTCATGGGACAACCGCTCATGGGGGCGGCGGAGATCGCGCAGCGGCTAGAGGTGGGCCGGACCCGGGTGAACCAGCTCCTGAAGGAGGACCCGACCTTCCCGAAGCCGCATGCCACGCTCGCCGCCGGTCACATCTGGCAGACCGACGACGTCGAAGCCTGGATTGCCGAACACCGGCCCGACCTTCCGCCGGCCGCCGAGCGGTAGCCCGCCTCACGCCGCCGCGCCGTGGCCGACGTCGATGCCCCGCAGCCGGTTCACATAGGCGTCGAGCGCGGCGCGCGGGATGCGCCGGGACCGGCCGATCCGCACGGACTCGATGGCGCCCGCGGCGAGCAGTTCGTACACGGTGCTCCGGCTGAGTGCGAGGATCTCGGCGGCTTCGGCCGGTGTCACGAGAAGCTTGGTCATCCTTGCCTTCCAGGCGATCGAGACGACAGCTCAGGCAGCGTCGGCCACCGCCGGTGGGCCGGTTCCCGGAAGTCCGCCGGCCGTGGCGGTGCCGGCCGCTGTGGCGGCGCGGGCCGCGTCGAGTTGTGCGCGCCAGGCATGCCGTTGCGCGACCGCCTGCAACAGCAGGTGTTCGCGGCGAGGGGCCGCCGGGTCACCGGGCCGAAGCAGCGTCCACACCGTCCGTGCCGGGTCGGTGCCGGTGGCCGCCGGGCCGGTCGCCACTTGGCCGAGGGCTTCGAGTTGCTCCCGGATGAACGCGACCCGGTCGTGCTTGTGGTCGGTCAGGGTCTTGCCGGACCAGCGCCGCGAGACGAGCACCCGCCGTCCGCCGAACCCGAGGGTCTCCCGCCGGTGGGCCTTGCCCCGGCACCGCCCCGGGACGAGGCCCGGTTTCGGGTTTCTCGGCTGGACGCCGTAGCGCAGCCAGTTCGCGCAGGTAGGCGAGCACGGTTCGTGGCGCAGCGCGTCCGCGAGCCGATCGACGTGCCGCCGCTGCGCGTCGGTGGTGACCGCGTGGCAGGCGTCGAGGCTCTTCGCCAGGTACTTGGTCAGATAGCCGATCATCCGGCCGGTGTTCGCCGAGTTCGCCGTGACACCGTCCGCGCGGAGTTGTGGCCCGAAGCGGACGACGTGGGCCGGTTCGTCATCGTCGCCGATCGCGTCCACCGCCTCATCCCAGGTCGGGAGGGGTCGGGACGTGTCCGGGTCGAGGTAGCGGGCCGCGGTGTCGTCCCAGACCGGGAGGCACGTGTCGTCATAGACTGGCCGGTCACACGAGGGCCACCAGATCTGCTGATACGTGGCCGCCGCCACCTGCCGCAGCAGGACCCGGGGCACGGTGCCGCGGATGGCCGCGTGCAGGTGCGGGGCGAGCCGCCGTTGCGGTTCGAGGGTGGCGAAGTACTGCACATCCCAGCCGACCGCGCGGCGCAGGTTCTGCCAGAACCGGTCGATGAGCTTCGGGAAGTGGATCGCGTCGCGGGCCGCCCGCCGGTAGTCGTACGAGCCCGGGTCTACCGGGGTTCCCTCACTGGTCACCCGCCCGTACGAGTCGCAGGTCAGGGTCAGGAACATCGACGGCCGCCAGGTGGTGCCGTCCGTCGCTTCGAAGGTCCGTCCGACTGTCCGCTTGTCCACCGGGAGCCGGGGCAGGTCGGGGGCATCCTGCCGCCGGCGGGTCGAGCGGACACGGCGAGGCCGATCCCGACTGTCCGGCGCCGCCTTCCCCCGCACGCCGAGCGCGTTGAGTTCCTCGTCCACCTGGCCGATGAGTTCGTCGATCTCGGCGACGCCGGCCGCGTCCCCGTCGCGTTCAGCGTCGAGCCGGACGGTTTCGAGATCGGCGCGGAAGCCCGCGAGGGTCTTCGCCTCATCCGTAGGCGGGTCCGGGTCGGGAAGGGGTTCGTCGTCCAGGTGCCAGCCTGCCTTGCACTGCGCCATCCGCAGCCGCCGGGCCCGCTCCGCGCAGGTCGGGCACTTGCTCGCCAGGGTGGCCCCGCACGGCACCGGGATGATCTCGGTTTCGCCGGTGTCGAGGTTCGTCCGGCGCATCGCCATCGGCCGCACGCACACGCCGTTCTCCACGGCGACCGTTTCCACGACCTGACGAGCGAGCGGCATCCGCATCCGCGCCGCCCGGGAACCCGGACGATCGTCACGATCGTCACGGCCGGAGGAGGGGTCGAGGCCGGCGGGGGTGAGGCCAGTCATCAAGAGGTGCGGTCCTCCCGGTCGTCGAGGTCCAGGCGCACACCGGCCGGCGGACGGGCCGGCGCGGTGATGAAAAAGGCGCAGCCGCAGGCGGTTCCCGAGCCGAGGTCCGCACGGCATCGGCCGCGCCGGTGGGTGATGCGCAGGTGCCCGCAGGTCGCGCAGACTGGCAGGACGGGCACCGGCGCGGCCGAGTCGAGCAGATCGTCAGGCATCTCGCCAGCCGGGCCGTTCACGCCACCTCACCCCACCAGGAGCCGTCGCCGGAGTGGTCGTGGTCGTGGTCCGCCGGGTCGTTGTCGCGGTAGGGGTCGAGGTCCGGTGTCCAGCCGGTGCCGGCCGCGGGAGTGGGCCGGTAGGACCACACGGTCCGGCTGATCTCGGTGTCGTCGATGAACGAGGCCCGGACCCGGACCGGTTCCGGTTGTCCTTCGTGGAGCACGTAGCCCACCCCGGGCAGGGACACCGGGATCTCGTCCGCCCGTGCGCCCCGGTCACGGGCACCGGAGCCGAGCACGAGATCCGCCTGTTCGGTTTCGGTCATGCGCAGTGCGACCCGGACCGGGAACAGGTCCCGGAACGGCAGCACTTCCTTGCGCGGGTCCTGCACCGCCGCCAGGACCACGACCCCGGGCGCCCGGCCCTGGGAGAGCAACAGCGGCAGCGCAGCGCCGATCCGCTTCTTGACGTCCCGGTCGGTGACGTAGGCCGTCAACGAGGCGATCTCGTCGACCACCAGAACGATCAGCGGCTCACCCGGAGTCGGAGTGTGGAGCCGGGTCACCCCGCGCAGCCGGGCCGTGCGGTCCTGCATCACCGACACCGCGTCGTCGAGGAGATCCGCGATCGCTTCCGTGGTGGTGGCGAACCGGGTGAACAGCGGCTCGCCGAACGCGAGTTCCATGCCGCCCTTGGGGTCGCAGACCCACAGCTCGACGAGGCCGGCGCGCACGGCCGGGCCGAGACCGCGGATGACCGACCACAGCACCGAGCCCTTGCCCGCGCCGGTGGCGCCCGCGATGAGCAGATGCGTTCCCCGCACGGGCAGCGTCCAGGGCTCGCCGTCCTCCCGCCGGCCGACGCGAACGGCCGAGAGGTCCCCGACGAGCCGGTCAGGCTCGCCGGTCGCCGTAACGTCGCCGTCCGGGTCGTGATCGATGACCGGGCCGGACGGGTCGAGTCCAGCCGGTTCAACCGGGGTGGTCAGGGTGTCTCGGTGGTGCAAGTGCAGCCGGACGAAACGGGACGGCTCGCCCTGCACCTGGCAGCGCCGGGCCCGGAAGACGTGCCGCAGTCCTTCGGCCGCGTCCGCCCACTGTTCCGGTGTCTGCCCCGGGAGCAGTTCCACCCGCAGCACGTCCACGGCCCGGGTCGAGCGGATCGAACGGATACGCGGGAAGTACTCGTCGAAGGTCACCTGATCGCCGTTCGACGCCGGCATGCGGATCGCCAGGCCCGAGTGCACCATCGCCGGCCGCCACCGCCGCCGGTACACGAACCCGAGCCGCACCCGTCCCCACACCCAGCGGGCCAGCCAGCCGAACGACCGGGCGTGCAGGCGTCGCCAGACCACCGCGACCAGGGCCAGGGCGACGAGCAGCGCCGCCAGGCCCAGCGTCCCGAAGCGGCGCGTGAACAGCGCCAGGCCGAGCGCGACCGGCACCGCCACCCGGTGCCGCCAGCACCAGCGGACCCCGAGCGCCAGCCCCTTGCCCGCCACCGCGAGCACCAGCATCCACATCGGGACCCGCATCTTGTCGGGCCGGGACGGAATGCGGGGTATTCCCCGGTCGCCGTTGATTCTGGACATGACAGATACCACCTGTTTCAGAGCGCACGAAACCAGGAGCCGAAAGAAAGGGGAGAGGAGGGAAGGACCGGCGGGCCCGGAACCCATCCGCCCGTCCGAACGAAGGGTTCCGGGCCGCCTGATGCGAAGGAGAACCGCGGAGCAGCTAAGAGGAGCGGCTAAGCGGCGAGATGCCCCGGGAGTTCGGCCGCGTCCTGTGCGGCGAACCGGAACCTCTCGCATTCAATGAGGTAGTCGTTCACCGCGGCGAGCAGGGCGTACGCGAAGTCGACCTGATCCGAGGTCACCGCGCTACCGGCCGCCGAGACGGACAGCGTCGTCCGGCCCGTGTGGACGGAGAGGATCGGCGGCTTGTCCGGGTAGGTGTGGCAGCGGGCCGACCAGTCCGCGCCCACGTGCAGCCCCAGGTGTGTCGACGAGCGCAGCCCGTCCATCTCGCGCCCGCTCACGCCGCCACCCCCGGGTTGGTCCGCCGGGCCGGGCCGACCGGCCGCATCACGCCCGCCCGCAGCGAGAACGCCAGCCGCGGCTGGCGCCCGTTGGTGTCCACGTACGGGACCACCACCAGGCGCTCGAACATCACCGGCCGGAACGGGAGCCCCGGCAGGTTGTCCGGCAGGACCGGCGCCACCTCCCCGAGGATCTTCACCTTCAGTTCGGCCTTCCGGGCCATCGGGTCCGCGTCCAGGACCCGCACCGACCAGACCCGTTCGCCGGTGTCCTTGTCCCGAGCCTGGACGTCCGCCGCCTTCTCCCTCACCTTGTCGAAGTCGCTCGCCGCCTCCACGCCCAGCACGAACGCACCGTGCGGGAACACGTCCTCGAACCGCACCGGAATGCGTTGCGGAACCGCCACCGTGCCACCTCCACTCGCCTTTACCCGGAACCAACCGTGCGTTCCGGCTGACGAGATACACGATCCACCGCTCAGCAAGCGCGTATCAACCGCTAACCCAGCGTTGTATGTAGCCGTGACATGGGCGCCATGCAGGCGCTCATAGATTCATGCCAAGGTGATATGGCATGCCGGGATGGGTTCTGGCGTCGTTTTGCGGGCCGCTAATATGCGCGCATGGCTGACCGGAGAACCCCGGTGTACCGGGCCCGCGGGCCCGTCAACGGCGAGGACTGGGCCGCCGTCGCGTCGGCGCTCAACGAGCGGATGGCGCGCCGTCGCATCGGTCAGCAGGAGCTCGCCCGCATCTCGGGAGTGTCCGTGTCGACGCTGCGCGAGCTTCAGCACGGCGCCGGCCGCCGGGTGCAGAACAAGACCCTCGTCGCGATCGCCCAGGCGCTGGAGTGGCCCGACGATCACCTGATCCAGGTGCTCGTGTCCGAGCCGCCGGTCGCCGGCACGCCCGGAGAGCCCACGGGCCGGGAGATCCTCGCCGCCCTGGCCCGGGTCGAGGAGCGGCTCACCGAGATCACATCCAGGCTCGCCGCCGTCGAGCAGGCCGTCACCAGGGCGGACAGCCGGACGCCGTCCTGAGACGACGATGGGCCGGACCCCCCCGACGAGGTCCGGCCCATCGCAGCTCTTCGCGCTGTCAGTCCTCTTCCAGTACCGAAGGACTCCACGAGCGTGGGCGCCGTCGCCGTCGGGTCACCTGCCGGCGCAGCGCGTCGGCCATGTCCGCCTTCCCCGCGTCGTACGCCCCGCGTTCTCCTTCGGTCATCCAGCGCCGGCCGTTGTCCTCCCCGACCGACGCCGGGTCGAGTTCGAGCATGGAGCGCAGGAACGAGCCCGGCAGCTGCCGCCGGGACAGCCGTATCCCGGACGCTTCGTAGACCAGGACCGTGTCCACGTCCCCGAAGGACTCGGCGAAGCGCAGGCCGGAGGGCATGTCCGCCATCGCCGCGTACAGCGCCTGCGCCGACGAGCCGGCCGGTACGACGAGCGCCCAGGCGTCCGCGCCCCACGGCAGCAGGCCCACGCCCGGGTCCCCGTCCGTCTCGCAGGAGCCGCTGGCCCACGTCATCGCGAACCCCCGGACCCGCCGCGAGGTTCCGTCCATGTCTGCTCCGTCATGTCCCATCGCACCCGCAGCGCCCCTCATCCGCTCACGTCGCCTCACGGCCTGGACGCCACCCCGCCCCGCGGAGATCCCGACTCGACGCGGAGCGGGGTGGCCTGCGAACAAGACTCGTCCGCATCCGATGCGTCACGAAACGTCAAGTTGGCAAGGCACGGTGTGCATGGAATCCGGCCGGTTCACCGCCTGCCGAGTGGCTGTCAGGCGCCATCCGAGCGCCAAAGCGTCAGATCAGCGGCGAACCACCCATACCAAGGTGGCATGGTGGCGCTAGTCTCTGCGTAGCGACCTGACCACCCGCTGACCCTGGCTGTCGGCCCGCACCCGAGGAGATGGCGGATGGCCCAGCCCGCCCCTCCCTACACCGTCTCGCCCGATCTCCTCGCCCGCGAGGAGTTCCGCGCCGCCTGCGAGACCCTGGACTTCCAGGCGATCTTCCGCCTGATGCGCAAGTACGACGGCGCCAGCCAGGACCGGGTGTCCTCCCCCGTCCGCGGCCTCACCCAAAGCCGGGTCAGCCGGGTCATGAGCGGCGAAAGCAACATCACCTCACTCGACCTGGTCGAGCGCATCGCCGACGCGCTCCGCATCCCCGGTGCCTACTTCCGGCTCGCGCCCCGCCCCTGGGAAGCCGAGACGACCAGAGCCGACGCGCCGCCCTCCCCCGCCCTTGCCGGCATCGGCGACCATCACCGCGCCAACGCCTACGCGACCACGACCGCAGGCGTGAGCATGCCGGCGCCCCGCGAGCCGGCCGGAGACGTCGAGGACCGCAGCCTGACCATCGACATCGAGGTTGCCGAAGACGGATGGGCGACGCTGACCTACCGGCATGAGCTGTACAACGGCACGGCGACGCCGTTCACCAGGCTCAACAGGGAACTGTGGTTCGAGACCACCAACGGCCCGTTGGAGATTGAGGCCCTGCCCTCCCCCGACCGCAACATCATCATTCAGCGCGTCCACGACACCAAGCTCAGCGCCCGCTTCGCCTGCCAGGTCTTCCCCGCCATCCAGCCCGGAGAGTCCGCGACCGTCGGCTACCGCAGCACCGGTGGACGGTTCGTCTACGACCACTACTGGCGTCAGTCGATCGTCCGCCCCACCGGAACGCTCACGATCCGGCTTCGCCACCAGGGCGTCACGTCGCTGACCCGATGCTCGGCGACCGAGGACCGGCCGGACGGGTCGGAGATCTCGGCGACCGAGGGTCTGTCCTTCGCCCGCGACGAGGCCGGAGTCGTCATCGAGCTGACCCGCCGGAACCTACGGCCGAACCAGTTCGTGACGCTGCGATGGGACACCGCGCATGCGTCTACGTGACGAGATCGAGCAGACGCTACGGGCATGGGACGCCTACGAGAAGGCCCGGAAGGCGTCGCCGGTCATCGACTTCGACTGCGCGCCGACCGCGGCCAAGGTGACAGCGGCCCCGAGCCGCCTGGACGTCCACAGCACGCTCGCCCAGCTCTACGAGCGAGCCGAGCGCGACGGCGACCAGGTCTGCGCCGAGCAGCTCCGCGCCCACCTGGCCTATCTCGGCGCGCTGCTCGGCGAACGGCCCCCACTCGACGACTACCTGACCGCCACCCAGGGATGCTCGGCGGCCGGATGGCCCGAGGAGTACGTGACGGCTGTCGGTGAACGCGCCCGCACGGCACTGGCCGAAATCGGGGTTTCCTGGGATGCCACCACCGACCGCCAGCTCCGCGACGCCGAAGGACCAGTCGAGGCCGCCGACGCACCCGAGATGATCCGCGCCGCCGCCAGCGAGGCAGAGCCTGCCGTCCGGGCCCTTGCCGAAACGGACGCCCCGTACACCCTGGAGATCACGACCGCCGACGTCGACGCCTACTGGGCCTACTGGCTCGACGGCACCGGCCAGGACGTACGTCTCCGGTTCAACCTGCGCAACGCGGCCTTCACCAAGGTCCGCCTACGCCAGTTCGCCCTACACGAGATCCTCGGACACGCCCTCCAGAGCGCCAGCTACACCGCCACCGCCAGCCGTACCGATGTTCCGTGGCCGCGCCTGCTGTCGGTCCACGTGCCCTATCAGGTGCTGTTGGAAGGCATCGCGCAGGCCATGCCGCTGTTCGTCACCCCCGACGACACCGCCGTGACCGTGCGAGTCCGCCTGGACCACTACCTACAGCTTGTCCGCGCCGACCTGCACCGCGCCATCAACGCCGGTGTGCCGGTCGCGGACTGCGCGGACCATGCCCGCGCCTGCGTCCCGTTCTGGACCGCAGACGCCATCGCCGACATCCTCACCGACCGCGGCAACGACCCCCAGCTACGCAGCTACCTGTGGGCCTACCCCGCCGGCATCGACTGGTTCGTCAACCTTGCCGACACCGCCGACACCGAAACCGTGGGGAAGGTCTTCCGTGCCGTCTACACCCAGCCCAGCACCCCGCACCAACTCACCCAACTCTGGCCGACTGGACCCCGCATCGGCGGACCCGGCACCCCTCTTCGTCTACGGAAGCCTCCTCTTCCCTGACGTCCTGCGCGCCCTCATCGACCGCGACCCCCACCGCATCCCCGTCACCGTCACCGGATGGCGGGTCATCGCCCTCCCAGAGCGGATCTACCCAGGACTCATTCGCGACCAGGCCGCCACCGCCACGGGACACCTATTCGACGACCTCACGGAAGCCGAGTGGAGCACCCTCGACGCGTTCGAGGCCGACTTTTACACCGTCAGCCGCGTCGACCTGGAGCACGGCCACCACGCATGGGCCTACGCCTGCACCGAGCCCGCCGAGTTCCTCCCCGCCCAGCTATGGAGCCCGGACGAGTTCGCCCGCGACCACCTGCCCAGCTACGTGGAGCGTTGCACCGCATGGCGCCACCGCTACGAGCAAGGTAGGTAGCCCGTACGTTGCCGAAACTCTCATTTTAGGATCAAGCCCGCGCAGGTGCCGCGCCGCGCGACGGCTGCGCGCGGCCCTGGCGGGCCGTGCTCACCGGCGCGTCGCGACTCACTCGATGATCCATAAACTGGTCTCGCTGCACAGAGCCTCATCCGGTTCCCTGCCGTGCGATACGGTGATCTACATGAGCGTGCCACAGGGCCCGGGCGCCGACGACGCGTTGTCGGAGCCTGTTCTTCTCACTGAAGAAGAGGTCGAGGAACAGGCAAAAGCGGAGGTACGAGCCGAACCTGTCTCCTACTCCGGCACTGACTTCGATGTCGAAGGGTTGGTTCGTCGACTCGATCGTAACGACATAGCGAGCATTTTCAAAGTTTGTTTTTCTAGATTCCCTCCTGTTCCAGGACGAAGACGGCCTGGGTGAACTCGCCGACCCGGCGTGGGCAGCCGCGGAAACGGCTGAGCACGCGCCAGTTCTTCAGGACCGCGAAGCCGCGTTCGCCGGGTGCGCGGGTGGCCGCGAGGACGCGGTTGCTCTCCTTGAGGCCGTCGGAAAGTTCGCCGTTCGCGGGCTTCTTACGGGGCACGAGGAGCAGATCGCTCTCGCCGCCGACGTAGCCCTTGTCGGCGTAGAGGTAGATCGTTTCCGCGCGGTTGATCGT
>NZ_KB891238.1 GCF_000373365.1 Parafrankia discariae | reverse complement strand
GCACCGAGATGGCCGAGCACGCCCGATTCACCGTCACGACCGGTATCCCTGTCTACTTCTGCGACCCGCATTCACCATGGCAGCGTGGGAGCAACGAGAATACCAACGGGCTGCTCCGCCAGTATTTCCCTAAGGGCACCGACCTGTCGGATCACACACAGGCGGAACTCGACCGTGTCGCCGACCTGTTGAATCGCCGCCCGCGTCAGACCCTGGACTGGGATACACCCGCCGAAAGACTCAATCACCTGCTACTCTCGCAGAGCGGTTGATGCACTGACGGGTTGAGCTCGCCACCCCCAGCCAGTCCGCCCACGTCCCGTACTCCCGGGACTCATCCACGATCGTCTCGCCTACGTCGAAGAACACCGACCTGATCGGCACGCGGGTCCCTCCCATCTGGTCGGACTGCGGACGCCTCTATCGTTCACGATGAAGCTATCGGGCGCCGTTGCCTTCCGTCAGCGGCCGGTTGCCGTTGCCGTTCATACAGCGGCAGCCGCGCCTCCTGAGCGTGACGCAGCCCGGAGCGCTCGACCCACACCCCTCCGCCGAGTGCAGGGCGCGTGTCGTCGAGGTCTACCGGAGCCAGGGCATCCCCGCCACCGTCCGCTCCCGCGACGAGGTCGCGCGGTTCTTCGACGGCCTCGACCTGGTCGAGCCCGGGGTGCGGCCCGTGCACCGCTGGCGGCCCGACGACACCAGCGGGCCGGATCGCCCGACCGACGCCGAGGTCAACGTGTACGGCGCACTCGCCCGCCTCCCGTAACACCGCGGGATGATGCCCGCGGCACGCCGCAGACACCCGGCCGGTGGGACCCATAGCGACGCAAGCCGCGTCCGCCCGGGACCTCGGCCGGCCACAGCTGGTAGACGGTCACCCTGTTCTCCGCCGCCCACTGCCAGGCCGT
Organism: Parafrankia discariae; assembly: GCF_000373365.1. Taxonomy (NCBI): domain Bacteria; kingdom Bacillati; phylum Actinomycetota; class Actinomycetes; order Frankiales; family Frankiaceae; genus Parafrankia; species Parafrankia discariae. The sequence continues at coordinate 39,778 of NZ_KB891238.1, read as the reverse complement.
CGTCTCACGGTCATGCCGTTCAATCCGAAGATGATCCGTTCACGGAAGGTCAACACCACGGCCTTCCTGCGCGGCCTACGGTGGCCAGGCGCCGGGCCACCGCGGGGGCTCGGCCCGGCGCACATCGCTCCCGCCCACGGCCGTGACCACGCCGGCCCGGTCCGCCGGCGAACCGCATAACCCGCGGTTTCGAGGTCGGAGTGTCTGGTGGCGTCCCGGGGTGGGGCACCACCAGACCCCCGAGTCGGTGCGGTCAGTGAGCTTTGTCGAACGCTTCGACGATGTTCGACGCGATACGACCCCGGTCACTCACCGTGTAGCCGTTGTTCCGCGCCCACTCCCGGATGTCCGCGGTACGGTCCGTGCTCGCGGAGCGCGGTGAGGCGGTACGCGCGCCGCGCCGCCCACCGGCCGCACGGCCACCGGAACGGCGACCCGCCGCAACGAACGAGGCCAGTGCCTCCCGCAGCTTCGTGGCGTTCGCCTCCGACAGGTCGATCTCGTACTGGGCGCCGTCCAGCCCGAACCGAACGGTCTCATCCGCGGTCTCTCCGCTGAGGTCATCGATCAGTGAAACGATAGTCTTCTGTGCCATGAGTTCCCCGTTCCTACCCGTGGATCGTGCATCCGCGATGTATTCCGTACCGTATCGCGTGACCGCCCAAACCGGCCCGCCGCAGCCATCCAAAGCCGTCAAACATGACAGGAAGGCTTTCCTCGTAGGAGCACCACATCTGGATTGTGGAGAACCCTTGGGTGGCTCATGAGACTGGACCGCCTCCAGAGTGAAACGGCACCCTCACCCACAAGTCGCCGGCATCACTGATGCATCCCGCCCTTGAGGGTAGGCCCGCGCCGATCATGCCCCATGGCCAGCGAAAGCCAATCACCACGAGCGTGATGGCGGCCCTGGAGGTCAGTCGCTTTCGGTGACGGTCATCCCGATGGGGAAGTGGTCGGAGTAGCCGGTCTCATCAACGGTGGCGCCCATCCCACCGAAGGGACGGGGCCGGGGGTAGTCGCCGGTGTGGACGAGTTCGGGGAACCGCAGGATCTGCACGCTGTCGGGGTTGGCGTGCAGGGGGCTGGTGGGGTGGGCCATGGTGGCGTTGACGAGGAACTGGTCGAGCAGGTTCGGTTCGTTCTGGAAGTAGAACGTGCCCTCGGGAGTGCCGGCGGCGGGCCACATCAGGTTCCAGAACCGCGGAGTGTCGGCGTTGATCACCCGGACGGCCTGCCGGGTCGAGAGGGCGTGGGCGACGAGGGAGGTGTCGAATGGTTCGTCGTTGAAGTCACCCATCGCCAGCGCCGGGGTGTCCTGGCCGTGTTCCTCGCGGACCCGCTGGTGGAAGTAGGCCAGGGTCTCCCCGGCGATGGCCCGGTAGCCGGCGGACTCGTACTGCCCGCCGGACCGTGACGGCCAGTGGTTCCCGAACACCGCCCAGGTCCGCCCGGTGTGGGTCTGGAAGTTGACCTGGACGATCTCGCGGGTGGCGTTGCGGCGCATCACCACGTGGAAGAACACCTGCCCCGTCGGGGCGGTCAGCAGGGCCGGGTTGTAGAGGAACGCGACGTCGATCCCGCGGGCATCGTCGGTGTCGGCATGCACGATCTCGTAGCGCCGCCCACCCAACCGGTCGGCGACCGCGGCGGCGAGGAGCTCGAGGACGAACCGGTTCTCCACCTCGCACACCCCGAGCAGGTCCGGGCCCGCACCGCCGTTCATCCGCGCGATCACCGACGCCAGCTGGGAGATCTTGCGGTCCCGCAGCTGTGGTGACCAGCCGGCGAGGTCGTCACCGAGGGTGCGGGCGAGTTTCTCGGTCCGCCGCGGTGAGTTCTCCTCGTCGAAGAGGTTCTCCAGGTTCCACCAGGCGAGGTAATAGGTCGTCGGCATCGGACCCCCCAGTCCACACGTGCCCCAATGGCACGATCACCCTACCGTCCGCGTCGAGCCCGTTCGCTGGAGTTCCGACCCGCGGAAACGCCGCCGTGTCCGTCACCGGTTTTCCACGGGATCCCGTTCATCGTCATCCGATGATCAGCCCGGCGGCCCTTGCGTCGGCTCGGTGGCCACCAGGGGCAGACAGAAGGACAATGCCGAGATCGGCCGCAGAACTCAACTGATCACAAAGGTCGCGTCGGAGTATTAGTTGGGTGGGGTGAATGTAGGGGTGGTGTCATCGGAGCCGCGCCACAGGTAGGCGGTCAGCTGCTGTCCGTAGATCTGTTCTTGTTGGGGGTTGCTGGGGAGTGGCCAGCGGAGCTGCTGGTAGAGGACGGTGCGGTGCTGGTCGTAGGCGGCTTCGATCAGGTCTCCGAAGACCTGCGCCCGGCCTGGGATGACCACGGTGACGGTGGTGAGAGTGACGGTGAGTCCGACCAGGATGGCCAGGGGGGTGAAGGGGGTGAACGCGCAGAACAGCACTCCCCAGATCGCTGTGATGACAGCGCTGTCGAGGCTTCTGCGGGCGGCGAGCAGGTCTTGGCGAAGGGTGTCGGGAAGCGCGGGCCAGAGCCTGGGCCACAGGGCGACCGTGTCCAGGCCGTACTTGTCCGATGGGCGGCGTTCGGCGGCGCGCAGGATGTTGCCGATCGGGGTGGGCAGGAAGTAACCGGCTGCGGAGGGCCGGCGGCGGCGGCGACGTTCCAGCCGGGTGTAGGTGGCGATGTCGTCGTCGGTGGGGATGGCGGGAGGCTGCACGAGCTCGTGGGCGGCCTGCCAGGCCGCTGCTTCGGCGGCGGCCCGTGCGGCGAGCCAGCCGATGAGGCGGCGGCGTAGCGGACTGGCCCATGACGGCCAGTAGCCTTCCAGCAGCCGCAGGACCGGGGTTGCGGCGCCGGCAATGACGATTCCGGAGGCGGCGACGGCGAGCAGGACGGTCCCGATGGCCGCGAGCTGGATGGCGGTGGTTTGGCGGTCCAGCCACTGGGTCTGCGTGGTCAGGGTGTGTAGCCCGCCGCGGTGGTAGCTCCAGGTGGCCAGTCCCCCCAGCCAGAACACCAGCGCCGGAACGGACACGGCGGCCCACCGGTCGGCGAACTTGCTGCCGACCGCCTCCCAGAACGCGGTGAGCACGTCAGGTACGTATCAGCGCGATGTGGTGGGTCCTGCAGACCGGGATTGGGGTGCCGACGTCGGGTCGGTACCACACATAGTCGTCGTGGGGACAGGCGTAACGGACCGCAGCAATCGGCCCGGGGTCCCCTGCGGGGAAGGCTGTACCTCCTGTTTGGCGATGGAGGTAATGGGGCTGCTGATAGGGCGGTCGATAGTCCGGTGCGTCTTCCAGCACCTCGGCGAGGAACCAGGCTGTGTCCTCATGACTGTCGAGGAGGTCCCGTAACCGTCGAGCGGCCGCTGGCAGCTCAGGTGTGCCGGCGAGCTGGTGGGCGATCTCGTGGTCAAGGCTCGCGGCGGCTGCGGGAGCGACGAGGCGTTGAAGGTAGGGGCGGATGGCCCGCGCAGCTTCAAGTACCCCGTCGTCTCCCGTACTCATCGGCTTCCCCTTGGCGTTCGTACGATGCTGATCATTGTGTGTTGGGCGTGGTGGCGGCCGGTCAGGCGCCGGCGTGGATGTGCGATGCCCATACTGACGGGGTGTCCGTCCACCGATTGCGCAGCCGGCGGGTCGCGGTGTGGACCGCACCGGCCACATCCCCGCTATTGGTGAGGGTGGTGTAGATGTCGGCGGCGATCGCGACCGCGTGCACATCGCCGATTGGCCACAGCGTACCGATCACGTGCCGGTAGCCGGCGAGTTGGAACGCGGAGGTCAGGTGGATCGCCTCGTCGGTCAGCCGGCCACCTGGGCGGGCTGTTTCGCAGGCGGACAGGAATGCCAGCTCGGCACCGTCCAGATGTAGCCGGGCGACGTCGACCACGGTTAATGTCCGCTGCTGATGGTCAGCCAGAAGGAGATGGCTGGCGGACGGGTCGGCCGGGTTGGCCGCGCCGTGGCAGGCGAAATGCGCCCACCGCGCACCCGGCAACGCCGCAAGCACCGCCCCCCGGGTGGCCGCAGGCCCCGTCAGCACGCTGACCTGGCCGGGAAGACGCCGCTGCAACCCGGCGACCTCGGCTGCCGCCCCTGGTAGGTCGGACTCGCCGGGGGTGTGGGGCATCGCCACCGCCACCACGCGACCCCCGGCAGGCATGCCCTCATCATCACGGCCGCTGGTGCTGTGTGGGTTGTCGCGTCGAGCGTGGCTCAACGCCCGGACGGTCGGGGTGTAGGAGGACACCACTCGGTCGATCACGGTGGCGGGGGCGGCGTCGTAGCGGGTGTCATGACGGCCGGCGGCGTGCAACGGCAGGAACGACAGCAACCCCGACACACACCACCACACTCGCGGCCACGGCTCATCCTTCTCGGGCGGGGCAGTGATCCCCAGACGGCCGAAGACCGGACTGGCGACCGCGTCCCACAGCCAGCCCAACGTGTCCGTGATCCACTGTTCCGCCGCGAGCCGGCTGCTGGCACGAGCAAACGGTGAGGACACCTCGTCGAGCGCGAGAAGGAAACCGAGTACCCGCTCGTACACCACCTCCGGTGTGAGCGCGGTGAGCGGCACCGGTTCCAGAACACCGCCACTGGTCAGGATCAGGGCGTGCGAGCCGAAACGGGAGACATTGACGATGACAACCGGGCCGCCGCTGGCCGCCGCTGTGAGCTCACGTGCCTGAGGCGGCTGGAGGAAACCGTTGAACCCGGGCAACTTCCGGATCTCGGCGACTGCCCGGTTGAACGCTGTGGCGGCCCGCCGCCGCCGCGCCGTCTCGCGGGCCAGGTCGGCCCGAGTAGGGAGGGCGGGCCCGTCGGTACCTGTCATTGTCAGCGGTCGGCTCCGGTCATCAGCGCTGTCGAGTTCGTCGCGTCGGGCGCTGAACCGACCGGCCAGATCGGGGTGCAGCTCGGTGAGTGCGCTCAGGTCGGTGCGGCTGTCCAACGCCTGGCCCAGCAGTACCCCGCGGCCCTGTTCGAACAGTTCCACCGCACGGTGTGTCAGCCCGGCGTGCACACAGCACGCCGCCGCATCCGACCCCAGACCGCCTAGATCGTCGAGTAGATGTTCCTGGTCGCCGCGGGCGAGGCTGCGCGGCGCGACCCGGTCCAGCAGCGTGATTGCCGCCGTGAAACCGTCCACGGCCTCCAGCCACCGCCCGTTCGCCGCGGCGACGCGCCCCCAGTTGCGTGCGGCCGTTGCCCGTACCCGAGGCGACGCCGCCTCCACCGATGCCGCCTCCCGGCCGGTGTCGACAGCTTCGTCGAGGTCCGCCTGCTCTCCGAAGCGCTCGAACCGAAGCTGAAGGGCGTTACCGAGGTTAGAGAGGGTAGTAGCGAGACTGGCATGGTCGGGTGGGGTGGCGGCCACCGCCTGCCGGCCGGTGTCGACAGCTTCGTCGAGGTCCGCCTGCTCCTCAAGTCGCTCGAACCGGATACGCAGGGCGAGACCGAGGTTGGAGAGGTTTAGGACGAGGCCGGCGTGGTCGGATGGTGTGGCGGCCACTGCCTGCCGGCCGGTGTCGACCGCTGCGTCCAGGTCCGCCTGCTCCCCAGAGCGGCGGTACTGGGTCCCCAAGGCGGCGCTGAGGTTGGAGAGCATCGCGGCCCGGCCAGGGTGGTCGGGTGGGGCGGCGGCCACTGCCTGCCGGCTGGTGTCGACCGCCTCGTCGAGGTCCGCCTGGTTTTCAAATCGCTCGAACCGGGTCCGCAGGACGTAACCGAGGTTCGACACCACCCCGGGCCGGTCGGGGTCGTCGGGTGGGGTGGCGGCCACTGCCTGCCGGCTGGTGTCGACCGCTTCGTCGAGGTCCGCCTGGTCCCCAAGTCGCTCGAACCGGGTCTGCAGAACGATGCTGAGGTGCGACACTCTCGCAGCTCGGTCGGGGTCGTCGGATGAGGTAGCGGCCACTGCCTGCCAGCTGGTGTCGACCGCTGCGTCGAGGTCCGCTTGGTCCCCGGAGAACTCGAACCGGGTCCGCAGGACGCTACTGAGGTGCGACACTCTCGCAGCTCGGTCGGGGTCGTCGGGTGGGGTGGCGGCCACTGCCTGCCGGCTGGTGTCGACCGCTTCGTCGAGGTCCGCCTGGTCCCCAAGTCGCTCGAACCGGGTCTGCAGAACGATGCTGAGGTTCCACACCATTGCAGCCCGGTCGGGGTGGCCGGCAGGAGCGCCGGCCGCTGCCTGCCGGCCGGCGTCGACCGCTGCGTCCAGGTCCGCCTGGTCTTCGGTGCTGTCGAACCGGGTCACTAACGCGCTACTGAGGCTGGACAGCATCGCGGCCACGTTGGGGTGGTCGGGCGCGGTGGCGGCCACTGCCTGCCGGAGCAGCCCGATGGATGTGTCCAATACGGCACGGTCACCGGACCGCAGCGTTTCCTCCAGAAGCCTGATACCACGGCTTGCCAACGCCTCCGAGTCGCCGGCAGAGGTGAGCGGACCTCTGTCGAAGCGGGTGCGGACCCGGTGGGGCACGGAGCCCGGATGTGCCTGATACACCGGAACGAACAAAGCCAACGCCGCGGCAAGATCCTGCTCGTAGTCGTCGTCGCTGCGGTCGAGGACGAGGTAACGGAACCAGTACAGCCACCCGGCCGCGTGGGCGACTTGAAGGTCGGCGGCCGGGTCCGGAACCGACTCCAGCAGGGCGGTTACCTCGGCGACCGCCTCGGCAGCCAGTACCGTGGCCGGATTCCGGTCACCGTCGAACTGTTTCACCCGTGCCCGCACCTTCGCGAGCAGGCGCCTCCGTTTCAGCATCCGCATTCCCCGGCCCCCGGCGTCAACGTACTCATCACCATCGACGACACGCCCCCGCTCACGCGGAGGACGCGATACGTACTGCGGTGTCACCATACGTTTCTCTCGAAGAGGTTCTCCAGGTTCCACCAGGCGAGCTAATAGGTCGCCGGCATCGGACCCCCCAGTCCACATGTGCCCCTACGGCACGATCATCCTACCTTCCGCACCAGGCCGACCACGAAAGACGCTATTACCAGTCGTCCGGTGTCTCCAGGCGCCGTTCTGAGATCCTGCCTCTCCGGCTTTGGATTACCCTCCGCGAGCGCGAGAAGACTCCAGGTTATTCGGGTGGGCCCGGTAGGGTGCCGGATCACCCCGGCGAGCGTGGGGAAGACTCGCCCACCAGCAGTAACATGCTGGCCCGTGTCGTAGAGCAAACTGCTACCCAAGTGCCATAAAGTGGCAGTCCTGTCGCTGAAGGTATGAGATGGTGTTACCGGTTGAGTGATCCTGATCCCTGAACGTGACGGGAGATCTCCTGGTGACTGGTGGCCTGCGCTATGTGCCGATCCTGCTGGCAAGAAGTGGCGAACGGGCAGCTCTCCAGGAGGTGTCCTCCCAGACACGCTCGGGGATGTTCCCCATGCTGGTGGCCCCGCCGGTGCCGACAGAGTTCAAGACGAAGGAACCGACGACGACTGTCGGCAAGCACCTCGATGGCCTGGTCCAGGGCATCGCTGACAGTTGGACCGGGCCGGCGTTCATCGATCTCCGGTACTTCCAGGACGAACAGTCGGGTGCCGGCAGCCACCCACTTGAGGCCTTTGTCGACGACCTCGCGCAGTTCGGCCTTGCCCCCATCCCCACGACGTCCCTGAAACGACCCGGTCTCTACAACGCGGCCGTCGCCGAGCTGCACCACCGACACGGGCTGGGCGTCTGCCTCCGACTGCCCCCCGACGAGTGGCCCTCCATCGACGGCGGGGCCAGACTGACGGAGCTCTTGGCGCTTCTGCGGGTCCCACCTGGCGAGGTCGACCTCGTCTTGGACCTGGGCACACACCCCCAGGGTGGCCCTGGCCAACAATCGGCTGCGTTCAGGTCCGAGCTGCTTGACCTTCCGTTTCCCCACAGCTGGCGCAGTGCCACGGTTGCGGGTACCGCCTTCCCCGCGAGCCTGTCTGGGGCACCCGACGGCCTCTCTCTCATCGAACGGACGGAGTGGGCTGCCTACCGCGAACTCGTGGCGAGCTTGCCTGACCTGCCTCCAGCGTTCGGCGACTATGCCGTTGCCAACCCGGATGCGGACGCCGACCCACCTCCGCCATGGGCTCCCCAGAAGGCCTCACTGCGCTACACGAGTGAAGGTCATTGGATCATCGGCCGGAGTGCCGCGTTGTTCCGGGGTCGTAACAGAGAGGGCATAGGCGGGGCCGCGATGAACCCGGTGGCTGACCTGCTTCATACCTCGCCCCACTTCGCCGGGCGGGAGCATTGTCCTGCCGACCTTTGGATCGAGGGGGTAGCCAAGGGCGCGAAGGGCGGGAACGGGAAGACCTGGCGCCGGTACGGAACCCTGCACCACCTGACGACGGTCAGCGAGCAGCTCGCCAGCCTGTTCGGCCCTTGAGCCGGGTGCGCACCGCGGTCTTCAGCTCCTCGAGAGGGACCTCGGCGGCGAGACGCTCCCAGATGATCCACCGTGGCTTGGACCGGACCCCGCGATCCAGGCCGCGCACCGCGAGCTCGGCGAGAGCCTCGTCCCGCCACAGCAGCTGTACGAGCGCTCCCGGATCGACCGTGTCGTTCGGTTGAGGTGGACGCGCGCTGTCGAGACGTACTTGCTCGATTCCGGAGGCGATGCGGACGCCCCACCAGGCCGGAAGGAGATCCAGGGCGCGCTCGTAGTGGTTCTCGGCCACGACCAGCTCAGCGAAGTCGAGCACTTGGGAGTAGACGGCGACCTGGCCGGGCAGTCGACGCAGTGTGTCCGTGGAGCCCTTGATCTCGAAGCCAGACAGATGGCCGTTGATGACCGCGACATCTACCCGGGTCAGTCCGCACAAGTCGAGCTCGTCGACCACGAGGGTGTCCGCGTCGAGGTGAGGAGCGAGACCACCCAGAAGGACTCTTCGGACATCAGCATCCCGCAGCACCACGCCACCCCTGTGATCGCATCTTCACCCACGGCGACCTACTCTGGCACCGGCTGGCGCATCTCTCCAACAACGGACCGTCATGCGTCCGCACGTTGGCGACACAGTCCCGCCGTCCAGCCCGAACCGGACCGTCTCGTCGGCTGTCGCGCCATCAATCTTCCGAAGAGTGGCCGATGCGCGCAGCAGTTCACTCGCGATCAGCTTTTTGTTGGGCCTTGAGTCAAGTGTGGTGATCCTGATGTCTGGGTCGCGGTATTTTGAGATCCTGCTGTCGGCGCGAGCTTGCCTCCGCTATTGACGCGGGTGGGGCTGGTCGGGGGAGCGGCGCCTGGTGGGCGCGACAGGCGATCCCGCCTCAGAGAGATGGGGCGCGGGGCGTGCTCGCAGACGCGGTGGAACGGTTCCTGGAAGACGCCGATGCCGAGGAGCGGGAGTGGGCCGCGCCGGCCGGCGCACCGCGCGAGCTCGTCACCAAGCGGTTCCTGTTCGGAAACGGTGACGCGGCGCTTGAGGTAGCGGTCGCGGTCAGCCCTGCGGGTCCGCCGAGGATTCCAGACCTGCGCCTGCTGTGGAAGCTGCGGCAGGGCAGCCGGGCGTCACCGGTCCTACTGGTTGCGCTCTACGATGAGGGCACCGCGACGAAGGCGGCCACCTGCGGGATCGTCGAGAACCCGCTCATGTCACTGGACCCTGGCCAACTCGACCGGGTGTGTGCGACAGCGCTGCGGGAGCCCAACCGGCACGACGGCCAGCGCAAGCTCGAGCGGCTGCTGGCCGCGATCAGTAACGGGCAGGGAATTTCAGGGCTGGACAACCGTGGCCTGTTTGCAGAGCACCAACTCCGCAATGGTGTCCCGGCGGGCAAGGCGTGGGCTGAGGCTGGTCAGGCGGCCCGGCCGCTGCTCGGCCTGCGGGGTATGACGCTGATCCGCGCGTTGGGCTACGGCACCACAGAGCGCGGTTCCACCGCGACGCTGTTAACGCACCAGGGGACGTCGCGGGCGATCGCGGTGCTTCTTGAAGCTGGGGAGACGTTCGACCGGCCGTCGCTGCGATTCGGCGCGGTCTCACCGGTGTCACACGCGATCTCGGTGGCTGCACGGGAGAACCTGCCCTGGGTCATCGTGCTGCGTGGCAGCCAGATCCGGCTGCACCCGGTCAACCCGACCATCGGCGTCGGACGCAAGAGTCAGGGTGAGACCTTCACCGAGCTCGATCTGGACGTGCTTTCTGCCGAGCATGCCGCCTTCCTGTACCTGCTGTTCTCGCCGACAGCGCTCGCTCCCGAGGGCTCCGTCATCGAGATCCTCCGCGACTCAGCGAACTTCGCCGCTGATCTCGGTAGTCGCCTACGCGAGCGGGTCTACACGGAGGTCGTGCCCGGCCTCGCCGTCGCGATCGCCCGGCAGATGCGCGCAACCAGCGAGGCTGACCTTCAGGAGGCCTACCACCGCACCCTGATGGTCCTGTTCCGGCTGCTGTTCGTCGCATACGCCGAGGACCGGGCGCTGCTTCCGTACAGCCGGAACCGTAGCTACGACCGGCACGCTCTCAAGACGTTCGCGAGGATGTTCGCCGACGAGCCCAAGCTGGTCTTCGACCGCGAGGCGACCTCGCTCTGGGACGACATGCAGGCCGTCTGGAAAGCCGTCGACAGCGGCAACACCGGCTGGGACGTCCCGGCGTACAACGGCGGTCTGTTCACCCACGATCCGCGTACCAGCCCGTCCGGTGCCGCGCTGCGCAGGACGCAGCTGACCGACGCCGAGTTCGGCCCCGTCCTACGTGCCCTACTCGTCGATGCCGGACCGGACGGTACGCAAGGCCCGGTTGACTTCCGGTCCCTGTCTGTCCGCGAGTTCGGTACCCTCTACGAGGGTTTGCTTGAGTCATCGCTGTCGATCGCGTCGTCGCCGCTCACGATCAACAGCGAGGGAAGCTATGTCCCAGCCGGTGAACGGGATCTCATAAAGGTCAAGGTCGGCGAGGTCTACTCCCACAACCGTTCGGGAAAACGCAAGGCCACGGGTTCCTACTTCACCAAGTCGTTCGCAGTCGAGCATCTGCTAGACACCGCCCTCGAACCTGCGATCAAGGAGCACCTCCACCGAGTCAGGACGCTCCTGGACGTCGGCGACGACGCGGCGGCCGGCGAGAGTTTCTTCGACTTCCGGGTCGCGGACCTGGCGATGGGATCGGGCCATTTCCTGATCGCGGCCATCGACCGGATCGAAACGCGGTTCACTGCCTTCCTCGGCGAAAGACCGATCGCCGCGGTTGGAGATGAGCTTGCGCGGTTGGCGCAGGCAGCCCGTGACGCGCTGGGAACCTCGGGCGAGGGGGTCGAAGTTGAGACGTCGTCATTGCTACGGCGGCAGATCGCCAGGCGTTGCATCTACGGCCTGGACTTGAACCTGATGGCAGTCGAGCTCGCCAGGCTGGCCGTCTGGATCCACACCTTCGTTCCCGGACTGCCGATGTCGTCGCTCGACCACGGGCTGATTGTTGGCAACAGCCTCACGGGCATCGGCACGATCGACGAAGTGGTCACCACGCTCGACCCGAGCGCCGAGGGGGTGGGAGTCAGAAGTTTCTATGAGGACGCGATCCGGGAGACGCTAGGTGAGGCAAGCAAGCAGCTGGCGCGGGTCGCACGGACATTGGAGGCCACCAAGAAGGAGGTCCAAGAGGCCGCGCTCGCTTACACCGCGGCGCTGGAGGCGGCGGCCGACGCCCAGGCTCTGTTCGACACGATGATCGCAGTCCGGCTGGGAATTGGAGTGTCCCTGGTAACGCCGGAGCAGGCGATCGAGATGGGCCACACCGACCAGGTCCGCGACGCGGTAGCGAGGCTCGGGGTCGCGCATTTCCCGCTGCGCTTCCCGGAGGTGTTCCTGCGGGAGCGGCCGGGGTTCGACGTGCTGATCGGCAACCCGCCGTGGGAGAAGGTCAAGGTCGAGCAGGACCAGTGGTGGGGCCTTCGGTTCCCCGGCCTCGCTTCGATGCCGCAGAAGCAGCGAGACGCCGCGATCGCCAAGTACCGGCGCGAGCGGCCGGATCTCCGGGCCGAGTACGAGACCGAGGTCACGGCCGTGCAGGACCTGAAGGATCTGCTAGCAAAGGGGCCGTTCCCCGGGTTGCGGGCCGCGACCGACACCGAACTGTCACTTGCCTTCGCTTGGCGGTTCTGGCAGGTACTGCGGCCCGGCGGACGGGTCGGCGTCGTCCTGCCGCGTACGATCCTCGGCGGCAAAGGTGGCACCAAATTCAGGCACACAGTCCTTGAGAACGGCGCTTTTGCGACCGTCACGATGCTGGTCAACAGCCGCCGGTGGGTATTCGACGAGGTGCACCCGCAGTACACAATCGGGCTTACGACGCTGGTAAAGGGCCGAGCCCATCCTCGTACCGTGGAGCTGCGTGGCCCATTCTTCTCGCTGACCGAGTTCGACGGTGCTGCTCACCGGACCGGGCATGTCATCGAGGCCGGTGCCTTCGCGTCCTGGTCCGAGGACGCCGCGTTCCCAGTGCTGCCGACGCCGGCCAGCCTCGATGTCTTCCTCACGCTGCGCTCCCACCCACGGCTCGACACTCCGGGCGACTGGCACTTCGTGCCGCTCCGCGAGCTTCACTCGACCGGCAACAAGGAGCTGTTCGACTTCGACCTGGACCACCCGCGCGGTGACATGCCAGTGCTGACCGTGCGGTCGTTCCACCTGTGGGATCCCTACTTCGGTCTGCCGTACGCGTATGCGAAGTCCACCGACGTCTATGCCTACTTGCAACCACGGCGCCGGAAGCAGGTCAGGAAGTCCGATAGCGCCATGTTCGGGATGCCCACCGCCTGGGCCGCGGACCCCGAGACTCTGCCGGCCAAACACCCGCGCATAGTCTTCCGGGACACCGCCCGAGCCGTGGACTCTCGGACGGCAATCGTCGCGCTCGTGCCCGGTGGGACCACCACCGTTCACTCGGCCCCGTACCTCCTCCGCCGTGCCGGGACCGCGGCCGATGAGGCTTACCTGCTGGGTGTCCTGTCCAGCCGGATCCTGGACTGGTACTCCCGTCGCTACGTCGAGTTGCACTTCACCGCGGGGATCATGTCGTCGCTGCCGATCCCGAGGCCCGCCGCCGACGATCCGTTGCGCCGCCGCGCCGTCGAGATAGCGGGTCGGCTCGCGGCGGTGGATCACCGCTACGCCGCCTGGGCTAGGGAGGTCGGTGTACTAGTCGGGTCCGTACGTACGGCCAGCGAAAAGGCCGACCTCATCGCCGAACTAGACGCGGTTGTCGCGCTGCTCTACGGCCTCGGCCGGGCGGCCGTTGAGCACATCTTCGAGACGTTCCACCGGGGTTGGGGCCACGTGGACGCCCTCGCCGCGACGCTCCACCACTTCGACTCCTGGGCTGAGAGGAAGGCCACGTGACCACGCTGGGAAGTTTTCAGCCCACCTTCGCAACTAACCGGCCTGGCGCCACGGAGCGGGTCGTCGATGCGATCAACACGCTCCTTGGCGGGATGCGGCAGCACCTCGTCCAGGTGCCCGGCGTGTCTATCGCGTCGGCCTACTTCAACCCGGGCGGGTTCGGCCTGCTGGCGGACGAACTGGAACAGTTCGGGCCGGTACGCCTTCTGCTGGGCGCTGAGCCAGGTCAGGACCGCCCCACGGTGCGACCCCTCGGGACTCGGACGGGTCGTCGGGGTGAGCAACAGCGGATGCGCCGGGCGATGGAAGGGCATCTGCGTCGGCTGTCGCAGGACCGTGACCTGCTCGGCTTCACGATGGAGGCGGACGCTCAGGCCCGCCGGCTGGTCAGCTGGCTGCGCGCGGGAAACGTCGAGGTCCGCCGCTACGAGGCCGGGTTCCTGCATGGCAAGGCGTTCATCGTCGAGGGCCCGTATGCCGGCGTGATCGCCGGGTCGAGCAACTTCACCTATGCCGGGCTGGCGCTGAACAAGGAGCTCAACCTCGGCCAGTACCAGCCGGAGACCGTCGTGGCGGTGCGGGAATGGTTCGAGGAGGCGTGGGCGGCGTCAGCGCCGTTCGACCTGGCGGCGATCTACGAGTCGCGGTTCGAGCCGCACCGGCCATGGGACGTGTTCCTACGGATGCTCCACGAGCTCTATGGCGTGGACGTGGCCGCCGAGCAGTCCGATCCACGCCGGTCGAATCTGGGGCTGACGGACTTCCAGGCGGACGGGGTGTGGCGGGCACAGCGTATCCTCGACCACCTCCAAGGCGTGATCATTGCCGATGAGGTCGGTCTCGGGAAGACGTACATCGCTGGCGAACTGCTCCACGAAGCGGTGATCCTCAACCGGCAAAAGGCCCTGGTCGTCGCGCCGGCGACGCTGCGGGACTCGACCTGGAAACCGTTCCTGCGGGAGACGAACCTCCCGGCCGACATCGTCTCCTACGAGGAGCTCACCCGCGGCATGCCGGCCGCCGGCCAGCAGGGCGCGGCCCTGCAGGACCCGGACGCCTACGCGTTGGTCATCGTCGACGAGGCACACGCGCTGCGTAGCCTCGGGACCCAGCGCGCGGAGGCGATGCGGCTGCTGCTGACGGGAAAAGTGCCCAAACGGCTGGTGCTGCTGACGGCGACACCGGTCAACAACAGCCTGTACGACCTCTACAACCTGATCTCGTACTTCGTCACGAACGACGCGACGTTCGCCGACAGCGGCGTGCCTTCGTTGAAGGCCTACTTCGACCGGGCGATGCGCATGAACCCGGACGACCTGTCACCGGAGCACCTGTTCGACGTGCTCGACAAGGTCGCGGTCCGCCGGACCCGCCGCTTCGTCCGCCACCACTACGTCGGCGACACCGTGCGGATCCGCGGCGTCGAACGACAGATCGCCTTCCCGACTCCGCGGGTGCGTCGCGTCGACTACAACCTCGACGAGGCCCTGCCGGGGATGTTCGACCGGCTGGCAACCGCGCTAGGTGCCCACCTCCCCGACGACGAGGGTGAACCGCATGCGGTCTACCTCGACGACCCGGGCAAGGTCCTCACCCTGGCCCGCTACGTCCCGTCGCGATTCCGCCTTGGTGACGCGACGGAGGAGCAGTACGAGCAGCAGAACGCCGGCCTGCTTCGCTCCGCATTGCTCAAACGGTTCGAGTCGTCGGCCTACGCCTTCGGACGGACCGTCGACAAGATGATCGAGAGCCACAAGTTCTTCCTGCACGCACTCGACCAGGGCAAGGTCATGACCGGCGAGGCGCTGCGCGAATGGGCGGTCTCGGACACCGATGACATCGACGAGTTTCTGGAGTCGCTCAGCGAGGAAGCGGCCGACCGCGTCGCCGACGCCACGCTCTACGACGTGGCCGCGCTGACCGCTGCCGTCGAGGCCGACCTGGCGCTGCTGGCCGCCTTTCATCAGGACGTCGCTGCACACGCGACCGAGCCCGGTGCTGACGTCCCCTACCAGGCAGGCATCGACCCGAAGATTGACGTGCTCGTCGAACAGCTCGCCACGATCGCCGCCGAGGCGGCGGCGCAGGGCATCGGCGAACAGAACACCCGCGACAGGCGCAAGGTCCTGATCTTCTCCTACTACTCCGACACTGTCACGCTCGTCCACGACCGGCTCACCGCCGCGATCGCCACGGATGCTCGCCTCGCTGCCTACCGCGGCCGGGTCGCCACAGCCGCCGGCCCCGACCGAGTCGGCCGTGCCAGCGTCATCACCGGCTTCGCGCCTCGCACAGCCGGGACCGGTGTCGAGCCCGACCTCTACGACCTGATTGTCGCCACCGATGTCCTCGCCGAGGGCGTCAACCTCCAGCAGGCCCGACACATCATCAACTACGACCTGCCCTGGAACCCGATGCGCCTCGTCCAGCGCCACGGCCGCATCGACCGCATCGGTTCCGAACACGCCGAAGTCTTCCTGCGCTGCTTCTTTCCCGACGAGCAACTCGAGCGGCTTCTCGGCCTGGAGGAACGTCTTCAGCGGAAGCTCAAGCAGGCCGCCGCGGCGACCGGCGTTGGTGAAGTCCTCCCCGGCTTCAAGGGCTACGAGGTCAACCTCACCGAAGGCCGCGACGAGATCGACAGCCTCCGCCACGAAGACGCCACCCTGTTCGAATCGGGCGGCGCATCCTCGCTCTCCGGTGAGGAATACCGCCGCCGCCTCCGCAAGGCCATGGCCAGCCCAACCTTCGCCGACGCCGTCCTCGGCCTCCCCTGGGGCAGCGGCACCGGCTTCATCCGCACTCAGGCAGCAGGTGGTGGGGCCGTAGGAAGCAGCGGCGGATCTGCGGGTGGGACCCAGCCAGGTTTGATTTTCTGCGCCCGGATCGGCGACCATCCCCGCCCCTGGTTCCGCTACGTCCCCCTCACCGCCGCGCTCGACGTCCAGCGCGACCAGAACGGCAACGTTGAAATCGTCGACGACACCCTCTCCTGCCTCTCCGCCGCAGACCCCCTCGACGAGGCCACGCCCGTCGACCTGCCCGAACCGCTGAGGCAGGCCGTCTTCGGCGCCTGGGAACACGCCCGCCGCCACATCTACGAGGCCTGGACCCGCAACACCGACCCCGCCAACTACCAGGTCAACATCCCCAAGCCCATGCGCGAGGCCGCCGCCCTGGTCCGCCGCCACGGCACCCACCTCGACCACCAGGACGACCTGGTCGATCGCCTCGAAGCCCCCTACAGCCCTCGCATCCAAACCGAAATCCGCAAAGTCCTGATCAGCGACGCACACCCGAAAGCCCGCGTCGACCGCCTATCCGAACTAGCCGACCAGCTCGGCCTCACCAAGCAACCTGCCCCGGAACCACTACCCCAGATCGAAGAATCCGACATTCACCTGACCTGCTGGATCGCGACAACGTGACTCGACCCGGTGCCCGCTACTGTCGTCGGACCCTCCCAGCACCGCTAGCGTAGTTGATCTTGAAGAGTGCTGGCTTGGCCGTCCGACGTGACGGAGGGGCGCTGGGTGCCGTTCGGCACGACTGTAGTAGCTTGAAGAATTGAATTGAACCAACGAGATGGTTGACGGAGTCGAGGATAGCCATTGCGGGTGGGCACGTTTTCGGTCACGGTAAATATAAGTTCCTCTTCGGCGCGTGAGGCCATAACGTGCAGCACCGCCAACTCATCACGGATCTCGGCAGGATCGTTCTTCTTAATGGCGGCGAAGTGAGGAATAAAATCCTCCTCCAGTCCAACAATGATTACCTTTGTGAACTGTTGACCCTTGCCGAGATGGCCATTGAGGAGGTGTAACCCAGGGGAAGTGGGCTCGTCCGGGTCGCTTGCGACGCGGATCCCGTCGAGCGCGTCGACAAGCGACACCACGGCGGTCCGTTCACGTAGGGACACGCATGCCGAGGTGACATCGTCGCGGGCCTCGATATCGTCAGGATCCAGAGCAGCCTGGCAGCGTCGATGTAGTTCATCGATGCGGCTGGCGTCGTTGTCGGCAGCGGCGATCGCACCAGATGCGTGGGCGTGCAGCAGGTCTACGACTCGAGCCGTGCTGATCGGGTCGTCCCATACTTCTGCCGCGATGGAGGCGGCGCGTACCGCGTCATCGATGTAGGCACGGCGGGCGGCGGTGCGGGCCATGACCCCGACACATGGCGTGGGGTCCTGCGCCAGCCACTCCTGAACTAGGCGCACCACCGCGGCGGCCTCAGATTGGACGTTCCGGAAGCGAAGTACCTCGACGTGTCCTCGGCCGGCCCACCGGGCCGGATCCGCGGACTCGAGCGGGCCGCCACCCAGCTCGGTAGCCAACGCACCCACGACTCTCAACACTGGTGGGGAGGAGCGGTGGGAGTGGCCTAGGGGCACGATCGCAGGGTTGCGGGCATGGACCTGGGCGAACACCCAGTCAGGCTCAGCACCGGCGAACCGGTAGATCCCCTGGGCGTGGTCGCCAGCGAACACAGTTCGTCCGGTTCCGAGATCAGCGATCAGGATGTAGTGCAGACGGCCCAGGTCCTGAACCTCGTCGACCAGGACGGTTGCGAACCGCGCCTGGTACAGCTCGCGAACCGCCGGCACTGCGAGTAGCCGCGTTCCGTACCGGAGGAGGTCATCGAAGTCGATCCGGCTGGCCCCGTCCAAGCGTTCCTGGTAGGCGACGGCGGCCGGCGACCCGCTGCGGACCAGTCGTTTCCGCATCTCCTCGTCGGAGATCACGTCGCGCTTGACAGCTGTCAGAATGGAATCGAGGTCGTTCCTGAGGACGCGGTATTCCCGGGCCACCTCGGACCGGAGCTGCTCAACCCAGCCGCGCTGCGGAGCCACGAGGAGGAGTGGATCCACGCCAACGGCCCGACCGTGGTTACGGAACAGACGATGGGCGAATCCGTGGAACGTCGCGATCTCGACGTGCCGGCGGGCGGCCCTCGGACCCAACTGGGTCCGGATCCGCGTGGCCAGATTGCTCCGGGCGCGGATACTGAATGTGACGGCCAGGATCTTCTGTGGGTCGGCGACATCACCAGAACGGACCAGCGCCGCCGCGTGCCGGGCGAGGCGCTCGGTCTTTCCGCAACCTGGCGCTGAGAGGAGGAGGACGTCGCCTGCGGGTAGCTGATCAACTTCGGAGGCGTTGGCTTGCCGGGACGTCGGAATCAGCAGGTTCACAGAGCAGCCAGCCGGGCAACGAGGTCCACCAGAACGGTAATCTGCTCCGCGTCGCTCATCGTGATTTCCTGGGCAAGAGCCATAGCGGTATTAATCTTTTGCTTTCGGCACCATCTGGCCAGAACGTCGGCAGGGATCGTGTCGGCGGTCGTTACATGGCATGCCCCAAGAATCTGCCGTTCCTGGTACAGGCCCGACCTGGCCAGTAGCTCGACACAGCGCACGGGGCCGAGCCCGCGCACGTACTCGTCTTCCAGATCGGCTCGGCAGATCAGTACCCCACGACTGTCGAGGTCCGCCTCGGTGCAACCCAGATCATTCGCGACTATCGACGCCTCCTGCTCGTCGACCAGCGTGAGCAAGGCGACGTCGAAGCCGGCTGGTCCGAACAATCGGTACGCGTTCGAGAAGTTATCTGCGCCACGAACCACGACAACGCTGACACCAGACTGGTCCAGATCCAGGCCGTGCGCCCGAGCCGCCGCATGAAGCATGGTCCGATCCGAGGGGCCCTCGACGGCCACCACGGCACGGGCCGTCAGTGGTTCCAGCGCCGAGTCCAGCCAATGATGTTGCAGGAACTTCAAGTTTCTGTCGAGCCCCGTAGAGGCGACCTGCCTGCTGGTCCCGCCAGGCGCAAATGCCACCACGTCGGACGGCAGGAAGGAGGCCAGAACCTGCGGCGAGTGGGTCGCTACTACAGTCTGGCCCGGCCCGGCGGCCAGCACCGCACCGACACGCGCCTGGCTGCGGGGGTGAAGGTGTAGTTCCGGCTCATCGACCGCTATAATACCGGCAGCCCGGCGGGCGAGGCGGTGCAGCGCGATCGTCGTCAACGCTCGGATGCCATCCGACTGCTCAGTTAACCGCACCTGACCTCGTGGCGTGCCGACATGAATGTCCACGTGGCCGAGAAGCGTGTCACTGGCATCTCGCGCCTTTACCAATACAGCGTCGTCGCTGACAGACCGCGGATACACCGCAGTCAACGCAGTCGCGACATCGTTTCGCAGCTCGGCCAGCGACTTGGCCTCGTTCAGGCCCGTCTGGTAGTCGACCAAGGCGGTACGCAGCACCTCTTCGTCGTCGCCGAGATCGACTTCGCCGAGCAGCGCCTGTACCGCCCCGGTTCGTCCGGATCCTAGCTCGTGGTCGGCGGAGCGGCCGGCGGGTAGATATGTCCAACCGAGCGCCTCCAAGTCCCGGTAAGGGACTGGCCGCTCCACACCCGGCTTCACGAAATGCCGGACCACCGACTTCGACTCAGGGTCCTCTGGATCCAGGTTGATAGTCAATCGTACAGTGAGGCGATGCACCGCCTCACCCCCGCTGCCGATGACCTCGATGTCGTCGGCGAATCTTCCCAGGTCCTGCCCCTTGATGTCGACTAGTGATGTTTCGACCACCAGTGGACGTGCTGGGTCTCGGAAATGGTCCGCCCCAAACCATGCGTGTAGCTGACTCATCGATGCCCGCAGCACCGAGTCCACACATCGCAAGATCGTTGTCTTGCCGATGTCATTGGCACCGACGAGCACAAGATGGCGCCGAACCTCGATGTCGAGATCTGTGACACGCTGATGATTCGTGATCTGCAGCCGTGAAATCCTCATTGATCCCTACCGCTCTGTGTTCGGCGCCGCGCTGCGGCGATCAGACTATCGCATTTCAGTAGCCATCGGCGCAGCGTCCAGATCCTGGCCCGTTGCGATAGTCAATTCGATCCTTCAAGCTCGAGAATTACTACTCCAGCAATCCTGCGCTCTGAGCGAGTACCTCCCCGGCATGGTGGGCGGTCCAGGAAACGGACCGGGAGCTGGTCGCGGTCGATCCCCGTAGGGCTTGGCCACGACGGCCACCACCAAGTATCGCGCTATTGCGGTTAGCAGTCGTCTTGATGCCAGGCGTCGTTCTCGAAAACCCATGGTTCTTCACGCTGGTTGATCGCCGGGTCGGGGTAGGTGTAGCTGACCCGGGCCAAGGTATCCACATGGGTGTTCACAGTCAGAGTGGTGATGGGCTCAGGGCCGTACTGTGTCTGGGCCGCTGCGGTCAACGCTTCCATGTCCGTGGCGCTGATACGTGCCTGGCAACGCTGTGACAGAAGGCCATATGCGGCAGACCCCTGCCCGCCCAGATATGCCTGCGAGTATGCCCGGACCGCGGCCTCCAAGCCCGGCTGGTCCGCCGCTGCCACGATCAACGTCGTCGCGGTCGTTCTCGGCGCCCCTGGCGGTGTCCCAGCTGCCGGCGACGATCCACAGCCAGCTATCAAGCCCGTGCCGGCGATCGTCGCCAGCGTCACGCAGCAGCCTTGCCTCATGATCCCCCCGATCATCCGCGTGGCAGCAACTCTAACGGTGACGGGTTCCGCCTGATCGCCTGCCTCTGACTGGTACGCCGGGCCGCGCCAAGTCGACGCTGAGCACTGTGTCCTCCCGCCCGAATCCGCGACGGGCATCGCGATCTTGGCGTCGGCGGGGCGGCGGGCGGACCGGGGAACCATATAATTCCTCATTCGTGGTCGGCTCGTACACACCTCATCGTGCCCGCCGCCGCAGGCCGCAAGGGCGCAGGGGTGACGTCGGACCTCGAAACCACGAATTACCAGTCGCCCTCGCATCCGCCGCGTGCGGGGACGACCGGGCGCTCCCCGGACGGCCCGACCGACGCCGAGGCCCTTGTCTACATCCCGTAACATCGCAGGCTCTGTTGTGGTCTTCACACCCGGCGCGCTGGACTGCGGCGCCAGAACTCGCGAGGGTCCAGCGGGCGCCGCATCTGAGCGTGACGCGGAAGGCGTGGCACTGCGGTCCCCGTCCTGGTCTTCACGCCCGCCGGTGAGCTGGACGCCTTCGCCGGGGGCGCCGATGACGAGTTCAACCAGTAACCGTCGATGCAGCCCGGCCCGCACGCGGTCGTCGGTTGCCCGCTGGGTCTGTCCCGGACAGACCAGGCCGACTCTCCCTGGCTCGCGATCGACTACCTGCTGTAACCGACACGCTTTCTGTGTCCTGTATCAACTGATATGACTGTTATGTGGGGGGTGCCGGCCGCGCGTGTGCGCATTGTGTGCGCGGATGTCCCGGCACGGCGCGGCATTTGCCGGCACGTTCCGGCACGGAAAACGCCCCGACCTCGGATTTTGCGGCACGGGGCGGCACGTTCCGGTATGCTCCGATACGCGGTGATCCGTCTTGTAATCGAGCGGCTAGGGGTTCGAGTCCCCTCGCCGGCTCCAGACAGATGGCCCCTGACCTGCGGTTTTGCAAAGTCAGAGATCATCTTTTCAAGATCGAAATGGGTTTGTGAGCGCATTGTGAGCGCATTCGGCAGGTTCGTGCTCAAAAGATCATGAATGGGGCGTTCTCTTCGGGCGCCTGAGGCGGAACCTGTGGCTGCGATACCACTCGGAGGATGGTCACGCTCCGTCATCATCTGTGGTTCTGTGGCCGGCTGGGGCCGGTAAGAGCGATGCGTGCCGGCTGGCGGCGGCTGTTGCGCCGTCCCATCCCGTGTTCCGCCGGGGTGGCGATCGGACGTTCGCGGCGCGTCCAGGGGCGATGGTGGTGGCGTGGGTGTGAACAGGGCGGCGGAGCTGGTCGGATGCCGAAGATTCCCGCAGCGTGGAAGGTATTCGTGGTGCCCGCGCGGTCTGCGGCCGGTCGGATCGTCCCGTTCGCGCCTGACCGGTGTCACAGGAATCCCTCGCCAGGCCCATCGCCCGAACGACCACTGCGGGACTGCGGTGGCCGGCACGCCGCGTTGATGGCCCACCCGGACGGATCCTGGGCCCGCGCCACTGCGGTCGGGGTCGAACCACCGACGGTGCAGCAGGGTGGGCCCCGCCGGCTCTGGGTCATCCTGGACGAGGTCCGGAAGGATTGGCTCCGCCACGGTAGGAGTCCGTTCCTCGGCGCTCACGCGAGGATCGGTGATGACAGGTCGATCACCTTGCGCCGCGGTACCTGGATGGTCACCATCCTGGCAGCTCCGCCGCCGCGCGTGTGCAGTTTCCTGACGCACCCGTTGATGGCCTGACCGGGCCGGGGCCCGCGCCGCACCTCCTTCCGGGGGGATCGGTGCCGCCGTGACACACAACCCATCCCACGGTGGCTCGTCCTGCACGGGTGGGGTCTGCCGATGGGCAGCGTGCCGAGGGCCGGGCACCTGGCGTGGTACCCGGCCCTCGGCCCTTTCTGTCTATGCCTTGATGGGGCGTGCGTTTTTCTGGCGGGGGATGAGGCGGGCGACGTTCTCGGCTACTTCGCGGGCGAGTTCGGGGAGGATGTGGGCGTAGGTGTCGGCGGTGATCGCGATGCTGGCGTGTCCGAGGAGTTCCTGCACGGTTTTGATGTCGGCGCCGGCTGCGAGGGCGAGTGTGGCGGCGCCGTGACGGAGGTCGTGCAGCCGGATCGGAGGTAGACCGGCGGCGGTGACGAGTTCTTTGAAGTGGGAGGTGACGTCGTCGGGGATGAGCGGCGCACCGTTCGGCTCGGTGAAGACCAGGCCGTTATCGGTCCAGTGCCGCCCGTGGGAGAGACGGTGGGCGTTCTGGCGGGAGCGGCGGTGCCGGAGAACGGTGACGGTGTCGGCGTCGAGGGAGATCTGCCGGTCTCCGGCGTCGGACTTCGGGGCACCCATCACGGTTTCCCCGCCGTGCTGGGTGATTTGCCAGCGGACGGTGAGGCTGCCCTCGTCGAGGTCGAGGTCGGTCCAGTGGACACCGCAGGCCTCGCCCCGGCGAAGACCGCGGTGCGCGATGAGGTGATACAGCTCGTAGTAGCGGTCGTTCCGTGTTTCTGCGAGGTCGAGGAAAGCCCCGGTCTGGGCCGGGGTCCAGACCATCACGGGTGAGGGGACCTCGCCGGTGGCGTGCCAGCGGGCGACGCGTTCTGTCGTCCACAGCAGTGCCTTGGGTCGTTTCCCAGAGGGGAGTTCAACCCTGGTCGGGTACCACCGGCTGACCGTGCGCTACGAACGCCACGGCCGGAACTTCCTCGGCTTCCTCGCCCTGGCCGCCGCGCTCACCTGCTGGAAGAAACTCCCACACCCCACATGAGACACCCTCTTAGACGGTTCTCCGCGCCACGGCCGGCGCCGATCCGTCAGAATTAATGAGTGGCCACAACGGAACTGTGCGTAGATGCTAGAAGACGGATCGCGGCGTCGACCGGACGATTGGTACTGAACATTTCCGCCCCGGCCGGCGCCGCGATCGCTTCAGCTATTTCACGATGACTCGGACACGGCCAAGATTCTTCACTAGACCGAATGGCGTCTTCGGGTCACCGTTGCGTTCGGAGGTGACCCGCACCGTCGAGAAGTAGGTCCCGGGCTGACTGAAGATGTGGCTGGCGGTCAGCCGCGCCGAGCGGTCTGGCTGGTCGACCGTGGAACGGTCTGCGTATTCGCCGGTCCCGGCGAAGTCCCATTCCACCCCTACGATCTTTCCTGTGCCCGATGGCGCTTCCGCGGTCAGAGCGAACGTCACCTCCTGGCCGACTCCGGCGTCGACGCGTACGGCGGCGTTCATGTCGCGGGACCCCACCTGATCGATTTTCAGGTTGACGACGGGTTGCACGCCGTGGCGTTCGTCCGCGCTGGCCGGCAGCCGCACCTGGGAATCGCCGTCCACTGTGTACGCGGAGCTGGGCGGCGGTGGGGTTCCCTGGGCGACCCAGGCATCGAGGTCGAGCAGGGCCTGTTGGAGCTCACCCCAGTAGCCGACAACGTGTGTTTCGGCCCCCTTGTCGGGTGTGGACTCCTGCCTGGTGGGTGTGGGACCGTGCCAGGCATTGTCCATGTACCACAGTCGGTAGTTGCTGTCCGTTTCCGCCCCGAGGTAGGATTTTACCTGCTGGTGGTACCAGTCGGCGGGCCAGGGGAAAGCCAGCGTGTCCAGCAGTGACGCCAGCATGATGATTTTCCCGTGGAATTTTCCGGTGGGTACGCCGCCACTGGCCGCGGAGGCGAAGGTCGGGCCGGCCAGTATCGGCCGCTGTGGATATAGCAGCTTCCCGTTCACATCGCGGTACTGGTTCCAGCCGTACATGTCCTTCGAGGGGACCTGGTAGCGCTGGTAATACTGCATCGCGAGGAACCAGGAGTTGTCTAGGCGGACCCGGTCGCCCGGTTTGAGCGCACCAGTGACAGCGGTGTCCGCGCCGTTACCGAAGGTGGCCTCGGTGCCGCTCACCTTCACGAACGGGATGGTCTTCCCGGCTGCCGCTCCGGTGAGGACGACGAGGTCGACACCCGTCAGGTCCCCCTGGGGCACGCTGGAGAGGGTCAGCCCAGTGACCGGGCTGCCAGTGATGCCACTGACGTCGGCCTCAGCCTGAATTCGGGAGGCGCCGACGGATGAGGCCGGATCCGTGCCGGCATAACCGGGCTTGGTCCAGAAATCGTCGGCATAGGTCGGATCGAGGATGCGGACGCCTCCGGCCACCGCCTCGAACGAGTCGGTGTTCATGTTCTTGTAGTCCCACCAGCCGCGCGGCGGGAAGCCCATCCGGGTCACTTCCCGCAGTACCGCCTGCTGCTCGTCGGTGAGCCCGGCGTAGGGCTTCCCGCTGCCACCTGGCTCCATCGCATCGACGATCTGGGGGAGCTTGTCGTGAAGCACACGCAGGCCGAGGAGCGACACCGTCTGGCTGCTCGGGATGGCGTTCGGAGTACCGGGGACCATGGGCACGCCACCGTCCCAAACGTCCTCGGAGTTCTCCAGAGCGCCGAGAGTCTGGTAGGCACCGCCACTCGCGCCGTAGATATAACCCCGTGACCGGGCAGAGTCCTCATACACCTGCGCCGCGACGGTGCGCGAGAACTTCGCGGCCGCCGCATTGACGCGGACGCCCCCGATCTCGCCGGCCTGCGGGAGACCCCCACCGTTGTTGGTCGTCACCAGGTAGGCGTTATTCGAGATGGCGAACGCGATGTCGTTCGGCGCCGCATCCTCGACAGAAACGGTCGGGTAGGTGGGCTGAAAGAAGCGTCCCTGGTACTCGCTGGGGAAATAGAAAGAGAACTTACCCTTACTCTCTCGGAATCCACCGTGAACATACCGGTAGCCAACCGTGACACCCGTGTCTTTATCGGTGACAGTTCGCCGTTCGTCCTTATCTACGTACGGCTGGTTGAGAAGCGGGTCGTCGCACGACGTGGTGACGAACAGCGTGCCACCCTCGCCCGTCTTGCAGACTGGTCCCGAGAGTGGTTTCGAGTCGATCTTCAGCGAGTGCCCTGCGTCGGCTTTCGTTGGGGGTGGTGACTTGGCGGCTGCAGCCTTTTCATCAGATGAACACGAGGCCGCAACGGCCACGACAACAACGGTCAGCAGCGTTGCCGTGACTTTCGGTCGATATGAAGTTCGGTGGCGCAGGGAGGCCATAGATCTAACCGTCCTCGATCTCAAGTGTGCGCCCCGTACTTATCCGACTCTGCAGCGCGATCTATCGGGTGAGAGCCGAAAAGGGCGCGAAGATCGCTGGTAGTGTGGGCGTCGATTTCAAGGAAGATCAGGCGCGTACGGCGCTTCCGTGATATTGCCCCGGAATATTAGCGTATGACTCCTTCAATTTTGGCGTCAGCCGCGCACATCCGTCACACTCGGCCGTGTTTGGATACGAATCTAAGAGTGATCTCGTGACCAAGTTGACGAGGCCACGAGAAGGAACGCTCGCGGGAAGATCTGCTGTCAAGATCGACCGACCTCGACGTATGCAACAGTTCCTTCGAGGTTTTGCACCCGGCCGTGCGGTGCCAGCGTCACGCTGCCCTTGTCCGACCAGTTCATGGCGTCGATCACGTGGACGGATCACGCGGCGTTCGAGCGCTGTCGAGGCACGCGGTTCACGCAACGGCCTCCTCGCCCACAAGCGTCGTCCGATGCATGAGCCGGCGTGATGTGGCGGCGAACGGCAGAGCCCGGTGCAGCATGCCGGTGTTGTCCCAGATCACCAGGTCACCGGCGCGCCAGCGATGCCGCAGGACGAATTGTGGCTGGGTCGACCATTCGAGCAGGCGCTGCAGTAGCGCCTCGCCCTCCGCTGGCGGCAGACCGACTACTTCACCAGCGGTCGCGCCGAGGAGGAGCGATCTGCGGCCGTTGCCCCGGGTCCAGACGAGGGGGTGCTTCCGCGTGGGCACGCGGTCCCAGTTGGCCTGCTGTTCGTCCGTGGCATCGGGGTGGGCGCGTCTCTGCGCGGCGGCGAAGCTGTGCAGCACGTGATGTTCGGCAAGCGCCACCTTCTCGGTATCGGGCAGGGCCTCGTAGGCGGCGTATGTGCTGGCGAACTCGGTGTCGCCGCCGGTTTCGTCCACCTCGCGTGCCGTCAGCAGCGTCGCTTTCTGCGGTAGCTGGTCGGTGGCTCCGTCGATGTGCCAGAGGAAATTGCCTTTGCGGTACCACGCGAGGGTCGCATCGGTCTTCGCCGGATCCAGGGTGATGGTGGCGATCTCGGCGCGCTCGTGTTCGCCGGTCGGGTTCGGAACGACCCGACCGAGGAGCCTGCTGAAGGAGACCAGGTCACTGTCGCTGATGTGAGCTTCCCGGTAGATGACGACACCGTGCCGCGCCAGGGTCTCCAGGCACGCGGCGGCGGCTGCCGTGGTGGGCAGATCACCACCGGACATACCGGTGATCTCCACGCCCAGGTGGGGGCCGAGAGGTGTGACAGTGACGGACATGACGCTCCCAGGCTTCCGCAGTATGTCGCTGTACAGTCGTACCTAGAGTAGGTACGACTGTACAGCAGGGATATCGCGGACGCACCAGAACGCGGCAGCCGACAACTGGACGCGATCAGTTGGCGTACGGGTAGGCCGCCGATTCGGTCGTGCCGCGGCGGCGACGGGCCAAGAGGCGGGGGTGGCCAGCCCCGGCGCCCGGGGGCGAGGCGATCAGCCCTCCGCCGCCGCGCGGGGAGCGGGTTCGATCCGATCGAGGAACCGCTCGATGATCTGGACGGCGTCGGCGTGGCCCGTGTGGGTGCCGAACGTCTTCTCCAACAGCATCATCCGCGGGATAGCGTTCATCATGAACAGCAGCGCCGCCGGCGTGATGTCCTCTTCGTCCAGCCCGTACCGCGCCCACGCTCTGACGACGGCCTGAAGCTGGGCCTGACGGACCTGCTCGCCTCCGCGACCGATCTCGGTGTGGATGGCCTTGCGGTGGTTGGCCAGAGCCATGAACTCCAGCAGTATGACGGCGCCGGCGCGACTGTTGGCGTACTTCCACACCGCGCGAAGCGGCTGGTCGGTCTCGCTGGCGTCGGAGAGTCGGCGCAGGAGCGCGTCGGTATTTCTGCGCAAGAGGCCCAGGAACAGGTCGTCAAGTGTCGGGAAGTAGTACTGGACGAGGCTCGACGCAACACCGGCCCGCGCGGCCAGGGCGCGATAGCTAACGGCCGCGTAACCCTGATCGATCATCATTGACTGGGTGCAGTCAAGCAGGGTGTTCCGGGTCTTGGACGTGGGGGAACCGACTCGGCGGTTCGACGTGGTCGCTTGATCTCTCGCCACTTTACGGCCATTCCCATGCCAGCAGGACGGTGCGCCGCACCGTACGGGCCTACCCTGCGCTCAGGGCCCGGGGCGGTCCCGGAACATCCCGTCGAGCGGTACCGCCTCGACGAGGAGCACCCGCCCGCAGCCCATGGTACGGGCGGGGCGCCGAGACCCAGGAGACACCGCCTGGCAAGTCGCGGCGCCACCGTCGACGGGCCGCCCTCGACACGAGGTGGGAAGTCCGCCTTCGGTGAGATCAAAGGCGCGCCGGACGGTTCTACCTGTGGTTCGCCGGTTGCCGGTAGGCCTTGCCATCGATGATGGTCGTGAGCGTGCCGGTGGCGTCGAAGATGTTGGTCAGGACGTCGATGCTCAGGTGAAAGCCGTCAGAGCTGGTCTTCTTCGTGTTCGTCGTGGTGGTCCCGTCCTTGGCGTGGACGGTCTGGGTGAGGTCGGAGTACCAGTCGACCTTCGATGTGGTCAGGGCCGGGACTGTCGCCGTCACCTTCTCGGTGCCGTTGAGCGTGCTGACACCGTTATCGGTGTAGGCAGTGTAGGTGATCTCCACGGTCTCGATCGCGATCTTGTCCGCGGTCTCGGTGACCACTACCTTCGCCGAGCCGCCCCTGGCGCCGGCGAAGGTGTAGGCGCCCGCGGGTACGTGCAGCGGGGTCGGGATCTCGCTGCCTGGCTCGTACTTCAGGCCCCACGGGACATCGTCCGAGATCGGCGTGACCTTCGGCGCCGGCGTGGGCTTGCGGCTGGTGAGCTCGGCGATCATCATCCGGTAGGTCCGGCCGCCCTGCGCGGTGGGCGTCTCGCACGGCAGCGGGTTCTCACCGCCACAGGCCGGTGAGACGGCGAGGGCCTGCCAGTAGACGATGCTGGTGCCCTCGAGTGACCACTTCGGGTCGGCCATGCCGTTCCAGTTGGGGTCGTTGACGCTTCCCGGGCTTCCGTCACCGGAGGCGTTGATCCGCTGGCCCTGGTAGTCGCCGCGGTCGCCGTAGCGGTCGATGAGGATCGGCTGGAAGAACCGCCGCGGCCCGTTGTTGCGGGTCGACGACGTCACACTGGTAGCGATCACGTCGGTGATGGGCGGGACGTCACGCATGGCGGCCAGGAACATCTGGCGGTCGGAGCCACAGGTGTCCATCGCGACTGTCCAGTTGCCGTCGGGCGAGAGGTCTACTGGGTCGGTGTACTCCGGGTTCGCGGTCAGCCGGCGCACCGTGCCCGTTGTTAGGTCGGCGGCGAACACGTCGATGTTGGACGACTCCTCCGGGTACCCGATGTAAGTGACCTCCTTGCCATCCGCGCTGAAGCCCCGCAGCTCACCCACGGACAGCGCGTCACGGTCGTACACAAGCACCCCGGGGTTCTTCGGGTCGACGGAGACCGGCTGGATGTCGGTGGGGTCGAACAGCCGGGTCACGTTGACCACGTCATACCGTGGCGCCAGCGGTGTACCGGTGGTCGGTGCCGGAGTGAACTCCAGACGCCCGAGGTAGGCGAACTGACCAAACCGTCCGTTCGCGATCGTGAAGCTGTTGAAGCCGAGGTGCACGCCGTCCGGGTGAATGCGCAGCTCCCGGAGACTTCCCCCTTGCCAGCGCCGTCCGCAGTGTCGTTCCACCGGATCGGGTAGATGTGGGTCTTGGCCGGGGTGCATGCATCGTCGGTGAGTGAATGGTCCCCGCAATCGATGATGTTGGTGCCGACCAGCACCCGCCTGCCGTCGCGGAACGGCTGCGGGTAGTCCATCGCCTGGTTGGTGCTCCTCGCGTTCGCTGCCGGTACCCCGCAGGTGACGCACTTCCACGCGTCGCCGTCGGGGAAGGTCTTCCCATCGGTCCTCACGATGATCAGCTGGTCCCCGCTGTAGACGCTCGCGGGATCGGGCGCGGCAGGCGCGCCGACGAACGAGACCCGTGCGGTGACATGCTCACCGTCCGGCAGGTAGCCGCCTGACTGGAAGCCCCCGCTCCTGCTGATGACACCCCGTGCCGTGCGGATTGATGGCGGCTGTGCACGCGCCCGGCTCGTCGCTGGGTGCCACTGGCGGCAGCGGCAGCTCACGCACGGAGATCGGTTCCGGTTTCGGTGGCGCGGGGACTGCTGCGCCCGGGGCCTCGGCGGCGGCCGGCTTGTCCTTCTTCGAGTCCGAACACGCGGGAACAGCCACCAGGACTACCACCAGGCACGGAAGCAACCATCGCGACGACCGTGTTCGTGGACGCGCTGGGGTGGGTCTTGTATTCCGCATGGCTTTCTCCTCAAAAACCTCGGCGGGGACGGTGATGAAAGGACCGTGGAGTGGTGACCTGTAGCCCAGCCAGCCACGGGCGAACCGGCGGACGGGGCGACGGGAAGCGGGTGCGCGGAGTTTCCCTCGATGCGCTACTCCTCCGCCCGGGAGAAAGCCCGACACCAGGGGGCTTGACGAGCACGAAGATGATCGCAACTACTTGTCGCCGAGTGGGCCCCGCGGGTTTCCCCTTGGTGCTGTACAAGTGTACCATTCTTGCACTGGGCTCGTGTAGCCCAATGGGCTCGGACTTTGGATTGTCGCGTCTACGGCTCTCGCCTCTACTGCCGTTGCTGAAAAAGTTGTCTCCGCTCGCCACCTGTCGCGCCGTGTGATACCTGCTGATGGTGCGAGGCGGGTTGGCGTGTAGCCGTAGCGTGAAACGACCTTCGGAAGATCGTTTTCTTGCCAAAGAAGCCGTGATCAAAACGAAGATCGTAATGGACGGTGTGCAGGAAGAATCTGGACGCGTCGATGCGCTGGGGACGCTGCGACGATATTAGGTAACCGCTCGTCAGGCCGCGGGGGCGACGGGTTAACGCCGGGGTAGCATGAATCCAATAGATCGGGCCGAGTACGGTACGATCCGATGTCATTACGGCGTCGGGCTATCCATCCCACGGTTCTGCCCTGTGAGTCGACTTGCCGACTGTGCGGCAGTGCGGGAGGGTGCCGGACGGTGACGGTCATCTTGCCTTGGCTGCCCGGGTTCCCTGTCGCCGTCTACTGCGTCCGCAGTAGACGGCGGTACTTTGGGGCAGGTTCGACGGCAGGAATCGCATTCCCTCGGTACTGTGGGTTCGTGTTCGGCTGGTTCTCACGGTTTCGGGATGTCTGCCAGGGCGGCCTGTGGCGGCGTCCAAGTCTGGCTGACGTTCTTGTCGCGCTCGTGACCTTCGGCCTGGGAGTCCTGATCGCCACCCAGACCGCGACCGGTCACTCCTGGTCGAGCGGGCTCTATCTGGTCACAGGTGCGATCAGTTGCGCTGCGCTGGTGGCCCGCCGGTGCAGGCCGCTGGTGGTCCTCGGATTCGTCCTTGGGTGGTCTTCCCTCGTGGCTGTCGTCGTTGGCAGGCAGGGTGACGGGCCGTCGCTGATCGCGATCTGGGTCGCGCTGTACAGCGTCGCGGCGTACCGGCCGCGGAAGACTGCGTGGATCGCCGCGTCGGGCACCATCGCTTTACTACTGCCGCCTGCGCTGACGCGCGACGACGCGGTCATCCAGGCCGTCGCGGGGGCGTTCCTGTGGGTCGTCACCGTGACCTCCGCGGGCTGCTCGGTGCGTGATCGCAGGGCCTATCAGGCCGCGGTGGAGGACCGGGCGCTGCGCGCCGAGCAGAGCCGCGAGCAGGAAGCCTGGCGCCGGGTGGTCGAGGAACGGACGCGGATCGCCCGGGAGTTGCACGACGTTGTCGCCCACCACATCACTCTCGTCAAGTCGCAGGCGGCCGTCGCCTCGCATCTGCTGTACGAGCAGCCGGCCAAGGCGGACGAGGCGCTGGCACACATCCGCCTGTCCAGCCGCACCGTCCTGAACGAGCTGGGGTCGTTGGTGAGCGTGCTGCGCGACACCCCCGAGTCGACATCCACCGAGCCGCCTCCAGGGCTGGCCCGGCTTCCAGAGCTGATCTCCGCCTTTCAAGCGATCGGCATGACGGTGTCCTGCACCGTGACCGCGGCGGGATCCGGGTTGCCCCCACTGGTGGATCTCGCCACCTATCGGATCGTGCAGGAGTCGCTGACGAACATCCGCAGGCACGCTCCCGATGCCCGGACGTCGGTCCAGGTCGACCGTTTCCGCGCCGAAGTGCGCCTGCGCATCCACAACACGAGGCCCGGCGGCGTCGCACCTACCGTCGGCTACTCACGCCTCATGACCCCCGGCTGGGACGGGACGGCGGAAACGGGACGCACTCCAGGTGGCCACGGTATCGCGGGGATGCGAGAAAGAGCGCGGACCGTCGGTGGCTGGCTGGACGCCGGTCCCGACGCGGAGGGGGGCTTCGCTGTCACCGCGATGTTGCCGGTCCCGAAGGAGGCGTCCGCCTCCTCGCCACCATCCGCCGCACCATCGCCACCGAGCTCGACGTGGTCACCGATGGTGCCACCCCCCACCGCACCGTCGATGTCGGCCCCCGCACCCGTCGCTCCCAGCCACGCACCGTCGTAGCGGCCGGAACAGCTCCCGCCACCACCTGACCTGGGTACCACCGCCGACCGGAGCTGTACCAGCGTCGCGCTCGACCGCTAGGGGTCTGGCTACCGCTCAGGTGCGGAGGCTGCCATCGCCTGGTAGGCCGCAAGCTTCTCGCCGCGCTCGTAGGTGCGGTGGCTCAGAGCCCGGATGGAGACGTCGTGCCCGGCGGCCTGGGCCCGCAGCGCCCCCACCGTGGCGTGCTCCCGCGGAACATGGGCGAAGGGGTCAAAGGAGTACCAGCGCAGGGCGTTCTCGTAGGTCATTTTGTTGATCTCGGGTTCCGGCACGGCGAGTCGGTTCATCACTTCGCCGAGCTCCTCTGGAGCGCCCGGCCACATCGAGTCGCTGTGCGGGTAGTCGCACTCCCAGGCGATGTTGTCGATGCCGATCCGGTGGCGAAGTTCGACCCCGAGCGGGTCGCTGATGAAGCAGGTCAGGAAGTGCTCGCGGAACACCTCGGACGGGAGCCGGCCGCCGAAGTCCTGCATCGTCCAGGTGGCGTGCATGTCGAAGGTGCGGTCGACCCGCTCCAGGAAGTAGGGGATCCACCCTGTACCGCCCTCGGACAGCGCGATCCTGATGTCGGGGAAGTTCTTGAGTACCGGTGACCACAGCAGGTCGGCGGCGGCCGAGACGATGTTCATCGGTTGGAGTGTGATCAGCACGTCGGGCGGCGAGTCGGGAGCGGGGATGGTCAGCTGGCCTGACGAGCCGATGTGGATCGACAGCACGGTGTTCGTGTCGCACACTGCCTGCCACAACGGGTTCCAGTAGGCGTCGTGAAAGCTGGGGTATCCCAGCGCCGCGGGGTTCTCGGTGAAGGTCAGCGAGTGGCATCCCTTCGCGGCGACCCGGCGTACCTCGGCCGCGCAGAACTCGGCGTCCCAGATGACGGGCAGTGCCATCGGGATGAACCGGCCTGGGTGCGCGCCGCACCATTCGTCGAGGTGCCAGTCGTTGTACGCCCGCACCAGCGCGAGGGAGAAGTCTGGGTCCTCGGTAGCGAACAGCCGGGCCGCGAACCCCGGGAACGACGGGAAGTTCATCGACGCGAGGATGCCGCCCGCGTTCATGTCCTTGATCCGCTCGTCCACCTGGTAGCACCCCGGACGGATCTCGTCTAAGCCCTGTGGTTCGAGTCCGTACTCCTCCTTGGGTCGGCCGGCCACCGCGTTGAGGGCGACGTTGGGGATCACCGTGTCCCGGAACTTCCACGCGTCGGCGCCACCAGGCAGGCGCACCACGTGCGGCGCGTCCTGCTTGTACCGCTCGGGGAGGTGGTCCGCGAACATGTCGGGCGGTTCGATGATGTGATCGTCGATGCTGACAAGGATCATGTCGTCGTAGCGCATGGTGATCCTTTCGATGGTCCGGGAAGGGGCCCGGACAGCGGGTCACGAGGCCGAGCCCTTTCGTGTCGTGCGCGGGGTCATGTGCCGACAGGAGCGCGGGTGGCGCCCGTCGTGGTGCGGGAGGTCGTGGGTCAGGCCGTACCGGGTCAGCCGACGATTGCCGGCATGGAGTCCCAGCCGCGCACCGTGGTGGTGGGTTTCCGGCGGGCATTGGCCATGTCGAGGTCCCATTCGGGGAATCGGTTGAGGACCTCGTCGAGGGCGATGCGTCCCTCCATGCGGGCGAGGGCGGCGCCGAGGCAGAAGTGCGCGCCGATACCGAAGGTCACGTGTTGGCTGATGGAGCGGTGGATATCGAAGCGGCCGGGGTCGGTGAACTGACGCTCGTCGCGGTTGGCCGAGGACAGCATGAGCAGCAGCGCGCTTCCGGCCGGCACCGTCTGTCCGTGGTATTCGACGTCCTCGGTGACGTAGCGCGCGACGTGCGGGCCGGGCGGCTCGTAGCGCAGCAGCTCCTCGATTGCGTTCGGGATGAGCGAGCGGTCGGAGACGATCTGCCGGCGTTGGTCGGGATGTTCGGCGAGGACCTTGCCGAGCCAGCCGAACAGGTTGCCCGTGGTCTCGACCCCGGCGCCTGCGATCACAGCGAGGAAGATCAGGATTTCTTCCTTGGTCAGCCGCCGGGTGGTCCCTGAGACGTCTTCGAACTCGACGTTGAGCAGCTCGGTGATGAGGTCGTCGGAGGGGTTCTTCTCCCGCCAGGCGACGTAGTCGGCGTAGAAGTCGCCGTCGAAATACTTGTCCTTGGTAACCGTCAGTGGCTTGCCCCGCTCGTTGCGTAGCCCGCGCTGCGCGTGGTCGCGGACCGTCGGCTGCTCCGCGTCGGGGATGCCGACGAGCATGCCGATGGCGCGCATCGGAAGCTCGTCACCGAGGTCGGCCACGAAGTCGAACCGGTCCGCTCCATCGAGGGGCTCCAGGCAGGCGATACAGAAGGCACGGATCTTGTCCTCAAGCGCCTTCATCTTCTTCGGAGTGAAGGCGCGCGACACCAGGACGCGGTGCACCGTGTGTAGCGGCGGGTCCTCGTTGATGAACACCCCGGGCGGCATGACGGGATCGGCCTTGATGACCTCGAGGATGTCCCCCTTCGCCGAGCTGAGGCGCTTCTGGTCCTTCAGGGCGGCCCCGACGTCAGCGAAGCGACTCAGGCCCCAGAAGTCGAGGCGCTCGTTGTAGTAGAGCGGTTCCTCGTCTCGCAGCCGCCGGTAGGTGGGGTACGGGTCGACATCGATCTCGACGTCGTACGGATCGTAGTAGAGATCGTCCTGGGTCACGGCCCCTCCTCGCGTGGTCTTTACAGATGTATAGCACTGTGTCATACATCCGTATAGAGGTTGAGGGAGGCTCAGGCGCTGTCCGGCGGTCAGCGGTCGTGCTGCATGAACGGAGGAACGGTTGAGTCGGGTGGCGGTCGCGACCGGGGGCGCGTCTGCGCGGGGCCTGTCGATCTGCAAGCACCTGGCCAGCTAGGTGCGACACACGTTGCGATGCTTGACCTGGACGCCAACGTGGCGGAGAAGGCAGCCTCCGACCTGCGCGTACGAGGTGTGCGCACGGCCGCGGGGCAGGTGGGACGTCGTAGATCAGGCCGCGGCGGCACGGCGTTTGACCACGTGCAGGCCGCGATGCCTGGACCCGGAAGTGATCGGCATGATCGACACTCCCTGGACACCTCGGAGAAGTTGGGAAATCGGCTACGCCGGTCCCTTCTTCACCTTCGATGCCACCAGCCGCCGGTCAGGCCAAACCCACTACCTCCACGGCGGCCCGCCCCGGCCACTGTCTGAAACCCGGTACTCCGAGCGGAGACCGGTCAGCCGAACCAGGAACCATGTAGTGCCTACGAACAGGAGCAGCGAATGGGCAAGCTAGACGGCAAGGTCGCCCTCATCACGGGTGCGGCACGAGGACAGGGCCGAAGCCACGCGGTCCGGCTCGCCGCCGAGGGCGCCGACATCATCGCCATCGACATCTGCGGGCCGATCGCCAGCGTGCGCTACCCCCTCGCCACGCCCGACGACCTGGCCGTGACAGCCAAGGAGGTCGAGGCGCTCGGCCGCCGCATCGTGGCCGTCCAGGCCGACGTCCGTGACCGCGCTCAGCTGCGGGCCGCCCTGGACCAGGGCCTCGCCGCACTCGGCCGGCTCGATGTGGTGTGCGCGAACGCGGGAATCTGCCCCACCGAGGACGAGACGCTCTGCAGCAGCTTCATCGATGCCATGGACGTCGACCTCGTCGGCGTCCAGAACACGGTCGCGGTGACCCTGCCACAGCTGGGAAAGGGCTCATCGATCATCGTGACCGGCTCGACCGCCGGAATGATCAAGGGAACGACGGACGCGATGGGCTCCCCGGGCGGAGTCGGCTACTCACTGGCCAAGCAGCTCATCGCCCGCTACATCGAGGTGCTGGCGCTACAGCTGGCCCCCCACCTCATCCGCCTGAACGCGGTCCACCCCACCAACGTCAACACCCGGCTGCTCCACAACGAAGACATCTACCGGGCGTTCCGCCCAGACCTGGAGAACCCGACCAGGGAAGACGCCGAGCTCGCATTCCCCGTCATGCAGGCGATGCCGATTCCCTACATCGAGCCCGAAGACGTCTCCGCGCTGATCGTGTACCTGGCCAGCGACGAGTCACGATACATGACCGGGCTCAACATTCGCCTCGACGCGGGCGCCATGCTCAAGGCTCCACCCGCCTTCTGACTCCGGATCCCGCCCGCGGTCGTGGTGAGGCGGAGCTGGACGGCCGGGATGCAGAGCGCGGACCCGCGGCATATTCCGGGCCTTGACGAGATCACGACAACAACGACAGCGCCCCGGCAGGCATCACGCTGCGGGGCTGACAACTCTGGGGGGCAGAGCACCATGCGGAATCCACTGCGCTCGATCGGCCGATCGCCACGACATCCACGACGACGGCGCTCGGCGAGCGCACTCTTAGCCGCGCTAATGGCCGTCCTCTTAGTCGCCACCGCGTGTGGATCCGACGACTCCGGAACCTCCACATCGCCAGACCCGGTGGCAAACGCCGACGCGCTTGGACCGGTAGCACAGGCCACGGGAGCTCCCGTCAAAATCGGAGTGATCTCGGACGGGCAGTCCGCCGCGATCGACAACTCCATCCAGTTCGACGTCGCCGAAGCCACCGCCAGCTACCTCAATGAGCGCCGCTCGGGCATCGGTGGCCGGCCCATCGAACTGGTGGAGTGCGAGACCCTGGCGGATCCGGCCAAGGGCGCCGACTGCGCGAACCAGATGATCGAAGAAGATGTGGTGGCCGTGACCGTCGCCGAGTCAGGCGTCGCCGAGAGCATTTGGCAGCCGTTGGCTGACGCGAACATACCGGTGATGTTCTTCGCCGCCGGAAGCCCAGCGCTCCTGGCTGACACGGAATCGACCTTCACTCTGAGCGATCCGATGTTCTCGGTGCTTCAGCTGCCGATCGACCTCTCGAAGGACAAAGGCATCAGGAAGGTCACCGCCGTCGTGATCGACGTGCCCGCGGCGCTCGACATCCAGCAGAATCTCGCGCCCAAGGTGTTCGAGGATGCGGGCCTCGACTACGAGCTCGTGCGAGTACCACCTGGCACCGCCGACATGACGCCGCAGATGCAGAGCGCCGTCGATGGGGATCCCGGGCTCGTGTTCGTCGTGGGGAACGACTCCTTCTGCATCAGCGCGTTCAACGGTCTGAAGGCGGTCGGGTACGACGGCCAGATCAGCGCCATCTCGCAGTGCATCACAGACGCGACCCGTAAGGCCGTGCCCTCGGACGTTCTCGCTGAGATGGTTGTTGCCGCACTCGCACCGGCCGGCGGTACCGACCCGTCCGCCGTCCTCTACCAGGCCGCGATGAAGACCTACGGGAAAAACATCGACATCGGCTCGACGACCGGCAGGAGCATGTTCATGACGCTCGCCGGCCTCCAGGCGGCACTTCAGGACATCTCCGGCGAGATTACGCCGAAAACAGTGATCGCCGCCATCAAAGCAATGCCGGAGACGGAGCTGCCGGGCGCGGCAGGGTTGCGGTTCCGGTGCAACGGAAAGGCCAACCCCGAAGCTCCAGCGGTCTGCGTGCGGGGTGGGCTGTCCACCACGCTGGATGGCCAGGGCCAGCCCACAGGTTTTGAGGTACGCGGGACCACCCCGATCCCGGACTGAGAGGTGACCACCTTGACCGGCCGGCGCCCACCGGCCGGTCAAGGTCATCGCGGATACGGCACCCGTCGACCCACGGGTCCTCGACGAGCTACCGCCTGAAGCGCGCCATGCTGACGGACCGTGTCAGTCAGGCAACAACGCCGCGGATCTTCAGGTCCAGGACCGCGGTCTCGTCCAGACCCAGGTTGGCGAGAATCTCGTCAGCGTGCTCGTTGAAACGCGGCGCCCGTCCCGGGACAGCGGGCTTCTCGTCGTACTGCACGGGCGCGGCGACCAGCTGGAACGGGACGCCAGCGGCGGTCTGGCAGTCCTGGATGTAACCGTTAGCGACCGTCTGCGGGTCGGCGGCGGCCGCCAGAGTGTCTTGAACCACGGTCCACTGGCCGACGAAGGTGGCCAGCCGCTGTCGCCACTCGTCGACGGTCCGCTTGGCGAATGCTTCTTGAAGGATGCGCATCGCCTCACCACTGTTGGTCGTCAGAGCGGCGTGGTTGGCGAACCGGGGGTCGTCGGCGAGTTGCGGCCGGTCGATGACCTTGCACAGAGGCGGCCAGTAGTAGCCGGCTTGCAAGCAGCAGAACGCCAGCCACTGGCCGTCCTTGGTCAGATAGTTGGCCACCAACGGGTTGGCCCTCGGCGCGTCTACCGGTGGCGGCGTCCACGGGATGCCCAGCAGCATCGACAGAGCGAACGCCTGGCCCATCGCCCACATACCGGTGCCCAGCAGCGACACATCCACCACGGTGGCCTCGCCGGTCCGCTCCCGGTGGAGCAGCGCACCCATGATGCCGCCGGCGATGGTCATGGCGCCGAGCGAGTCACCGAACCCCGGCGCCGGAGGAACCGGCACATGCCCGTACTCCGGCTGCATGATCCCCATCGCGGTTCCGGCGCGGGCCAAAACGCGAGCGAGTCATACGAGCCCCTGTCCGCATCCGGCCCCCGCTCGCCCTGCCCGGTGCCTCGTACGTAGACGATTCGCGGGTTGTGCCCGCGTATCTCCTCCACACCGATTTTTAGCTTCTTCCGCACCCCCGGTAATTTGTTTGTCAGAAAGACGTCGGCCGTCGCTGCGAGCTTGTAGAGGATGTCCAGCCCATCCGGTGACGTCAGGTCCAGACCCAGGCTGCGTTTCCCTCGATTGGAATGCTCCAGCAGCGCGTGTACGTCCGTGGGCACCACCGCGACTCCGGTGGAGGCCAGCGCCCGCATCGCATCGCCGCGCTCCACGTGTTCGATCTTGAGGACATCGGCACCCCAGTCTGCCAGCAGTGCCGAGGCCGCCGGGACAAACGTGTGCTCGGCGACCTCCAGGACACGAATACCCTGCATCACCATGGTCATGCGATTCTCCAAACATGCGTCTGGGTGGCCGGGAACTGTTCTGACTGATTGCGGTAATGAATAGTCTTGCTTCTAAAGGCTGTTTCGTAACCCGGATGCCGGGCCTCGGGGCTGCCTGGTAGATCATGTTGGGGTGCAGGTCATCTCCGCCGCCGACCCTCAGTGGATCTTCCCGTTCACCGGGTTGAAGCCGACCCAGTTCCGCCGACTGGTCCGTCTCGTCGCCCAGCGCGGCGGGGACCGGATCGCCGACGGGCGGCCGGGACGGCCGTGGGCGTTGCCTCTGCCGGACCGGGTGCTGCTGG
>NZ_KB891237.1 GCF_000373365.1 Parafrankia discariae | reverse complement strand
GACGCATTCTAATAGAGCAGGAACAACGCATCAGCAAAGCGTGGAGGAGGCATTCCGAAAAACTTATCCATCACCGCACCCAGAGACGGTCGACGCGCTAACTAAGCGGCATTGGGCCATGACCACCCTCAAAACCTGGCGGCTACTCCGCAAGCCGCGCTGCTCCACCACCCGCATCACCAGCCTCGTTCAGGACATCCTCACCCTCCACCTCAAGACCACCCACCGAGGTTGAAAAAGCTCACTGAAGCGAGTTGGCCGAGCAACCGCATACGCCGGTAGGACAACTCACATCAGAACCGTCCCCGACCACTCACCCCGACACCGGGACATGACCGAAGCGAGTTGGCTGAGCCAGCCCACATACGCCGGTCAGACAACTCGCATCAGAACTGTCTCCCGGCCGCTCCGCCACGGCGCGGGTGAAGTGGGTGGCGCGGGGCGACGGACGGGCACCGGCAGGTACCGCGCAAGGCGCGAAGCACAAGGCGCGAGGCGGTACCCGCCGGCGACTAATCGCGCGCGTTCACCAGACGTAGCCGGGCGACAACCTCATGACCGGCCTGATAAAGCGCGGAAAAAGGGTGCCCTGGTTCACGGAGATCCCGTTCCGCCAGGTCCAGGTATCGGCGACCGACATACGTCAGAGCACGGAAGGTCACCTGCCCGGACTCCGGAACGGGAGCCCGCTCCGAGTCTTCGTCGAAGGTGTCGAGGTGCGCTTCGACGACCGAGAGGAAATGACGGGTCGCGGCGACCACGACACGGTGTGCGCCACCGCCCACCAGGCCACCACCGGCACTCGTGTAGAGGCTGGTGGTGCCGTCGGCCAGCGAGACGGCCGTGGCCGTGCCCTCGGTCATCCCGATTTCCATCAGCGCACCCCACACTACGGTGCCATCTGCGGGACGCCGCATTCCCTCGACCGCGGGATCAAGGGTGAGAACACCCTCGCGAAGCCGATGGAACAATAGTGCACAGTTGTCGGAGCGAAGAGGCGCGCGGCTACCGAGCATCGTCCAAATCGTAGTGGGGGAACCCGGGTCCGTCCCAGCATCCGACCGAAGCAGGCCCTTAATGATCAGTGCTGACCACACTTTTTGGTGGTGTGGTCGGCCGCGTGCGGACCACACACCGCTCCAAGGTCACCGTCAGGCAGCACACCAGCCCGCCGCCGTGACCGGCTCCGGCCCGGCGGCCAGGCCCGGGCGACAGAACCGGGCCATGGCTCCGGCCTCGGATCCAACTCCGGAACCGGGCCATGCCCCGGCCCTGGAACCGGGCTGTGGCCCTGACCTCGGATCCGGGAGGCCTCCCGGGCCGGACGGCACTCTGCAGAGGAACGAACCAGTCACTTAAGGCACACTTCGACCCGTGAGTGTCCGGATCACGACGTTCAGCCGCGACGGCGGGTCGTCCTCATGCACACCGGCGACCGACCAGGGCGGTCTCACGACTCCTACCTGGTTCCTGATCTGCGCCGTCGTGTGTGTCTGCCTGTGCGCGGCGGCCGGGGTGGGCACGATCGCCGTGGCCGAGCGGCGTGCCCACGCGGTGTCGACGATCGGTGGGCAGACGGCGGCCCGCACCCAGGCGTCCTGGGACATCCACCGACATCTGGCCGAGGCGGCGGCGGCCGAGGCAGCGACGTTCCTCGGGATCAACGCCACGCCGGACGAACCCGACTACGCCGACTTCGCCGCCGCGATGCGGGCCGCGACCGAGGCGATGGTGCGGGCCGGAGCCACCACCGATCCGGGGTTCGGCGACCTCGCCTGCTCCGGGCGGGAGCCTCCCGCCACAGCCGGACCGAGCCCCGCCACCTCGAGCAGGCCAAGCCCGGACAGCCCGGACCCAGCCAATGACAGCCCGGCCAGCCCGAGCCCGGCCGACGGCGGGCCGGGCGGAAGCGGGCCGGCCGACGGCAGCCCGGGCGGAGGCGGGCCGGGCGGAGGCGGGCCGGGCGGAGGCGGCGCCCGGCCCGTGCCGCCGCCGAGCGGCGAGGCCGCGGCCGAGGCGCTGGCCACCCTGGTCTGCCTCACTCCGGTGTACACGCGCTACGTCGGCGAGGCCCGCGCCAACGACCGCCTGGCGATGAGTGTCGGCGGGGCCTACCTGCGCGCGGCCAACTCGCTGATGAACGACCGTCTCCTGCCCGCCAGCGCGACTCTCGCCCGTTCCCAGACGGAGGAGCAGGCACAGGCGTTCCGGCGCGCGACCCGGGCGGGCGACGTCGTGGGGCTGGCCGTGGTCGCGTCGCTCGCGCTCGCGGCGCTGGCGGCCGCCCAGGTACTCGGCCTGTTACGGACCCGCCGGTTACTGAATCCGGGTCTGCTCGCCGCCGTGCTCCTGGTCGTGGTGGGGATCGCCTGGCCGCAGGCGGCCCTGGCCACGGAGCGGGCGAAGCTGGCGAGCGCCCGGTCCGCGGGCTATGACGTCCAGGCCATGCTGGCTCGGGTCCGCCATCTCGCGCTGCGTGCGGAGGGGGACGTTCTCTACTGGCGGATCGCTCAGGGCGGTGAGATCGTCTTCGACGCCGACTACGACCGGGCCGCGGCGCAGCTCGCCTGCGCCGCCCGGGGCCGCGAGCCGGGCACCACGCCCCTGAGCGACCCGCGGGCCCGCAACGGTCCGGGCTACCCCGGCGACCCCGGCGGCCAGAACGCTGCCGACGGCACCGACGGCTCGGCCGGCGCCCACGACGCCGGCGGCGCGGGCGGCGCGGGCACGGCGCGGGAAGGTCCGCCAGGCCCGCACGAGGCGTTGGCTCGCGATCCGGACTTCGTGCGCTGGTGTGGTCCGGCGACAGCCCACCCGCTCGATCCGGGCACCGTCGAACTCGCCGACCTGGCGCGCCGGGGCGGGGCGATCGCGATCGACGCCCCGGCCGACGATTCGACGCGTGACTCCACGGGTCGGTTCCGGGACCTGGCCAACACGCTGACGAGGGCGGACGGTGCGGCCGAGGCGCGGTTCGGCACCGAGGTCGCCGGGGCTGGTGACGCACTGCGCGGCGTGGCCGCCGGCGCGGGGGCGTTGTTCCTGCTCGCGGCGGTGCTGGTGGCCTTCGGGCTGGCGCCGCGGATCCGGGAGTACGGGTGAGACGCGCCGCGCTGGTGCCGCTGGTGGCCGCGGTGGCGCTGGCCGGGTGTTCGACCGTCCACGGCGATTTGTCCCAGGCGGCCGACCAGCCCTGGGAGCCGCTGGTGACCGCGTCGGCCGAGGCCGGCCAGGTCGCCGCGCCCGAGGCCGGAACGCCGACCGACCTCGTCCCGCCGATCGACGTCGAGGACCTCGTGCCGGGAGGGTCAGTCGACCGGATCCGCGGGCGCGGTTTCCTGTGGGTGGGTGTCTCGCGTGACACCCAGACCCGTGGCGCGTGGAATCCGGTGTTCCGCCGGTTCGAGGGCTTCGACGTCGACCTCGCCCAGCGGATCGCGCAGGCGCTGTTTGGGCCGGGTGAGACGGACACGAGGATCCGGTACCGCCCGGTCAGCTACGCGGAACGGCTGCCGGCGGTCGAGAACGGGGAGGTCGACATCCTCGTCAGTACCCTGACCTACTCGAGGTTACGAGCCGCGCGGGTGGGTTTGTCCGCGGGTTACTTCACCGCTCATCCACGGCTGCTCTCCCATCGGGAGCGCCCGTCCTCGGGTGCGGGGCCGGGCATCGACTCCCCGGAGGAACTCGCCGGGAAAAAGGTGTGCGCCCCGCGGGGCACGACAACGCTGACAAACCTGGAGAATGCCCATGAAATTTATCCGACCTTCGAGATCGTGGATCATCTCGACGAGCTGTCCGACTGTCTGGTCGCCTTCCAGCAGGGTGAGGTCGACGTCGTGGCCGCGAACGACGCAAGCCTGGTGGGGATGCTGAAGCAGGATTCCACCGCCGTCCTGGGCGAGTTCCCCCAGTGGCCGGACGAATACTACAGTGTCGCGTTCGAACGAGACGACACCGAGCTCGCCGGATTCGTCAACGGGGTTTTGGAACGTCTACGGCGCGATGAGGGGGCGTGGCTGGAACTATGCAGGAAATGGGAGGACCACGACGAGATGCCCTGCGAGGACTCGCGGCCACCCGAACCGCGGTGGAAACGTTGACCACGCACGGGGCTGGCGGCACCGGAGGCGCGGGCCGCCCGGCGGCACCCGGGAAGGAGGGTGGGTGATGACCGCTGACGATCGGATCGTCTCGGCAGCCGGGCACGGGAAGGCCGCGCGGCTGGGGCTGGCCGAGGGGCCGGGCCGATGAGCGAGCCGACGGGCGTCGCGTGCGTCCGGCCCGGCTGCGTCGGCGGGGTCATCATGACCAGCGGCTTCTGCAACCGGTGCGGCGCGCCTGGCCCGGAGTCGGAAACGGAAACGGAGTCCGGGCCGGTACCTGTGCCGATACCGGCACAGGCGGCGCCCCCGGAGCGGGAAGCCGAACAGGACCCGGAGCGGGAAGCCGGGCAGGCCTCGGAGCGGGGAACCGGGCGGGAACCGGACACCGCCGATCCCGTGCTGGTTCCCACCCAGCCGATCAGCGTCTCCCGCCCGGCGGCCAAGGATCGCGACCCGCTGCGGCTGCCCGTTCGGCGCGACGTCGTCGTGGCGAACCGTCCCGTGCTGCTGTCGAGCCCGAACGTGCCGAACAACCTGCGCGAGTGCGCCGCGTGCGGCA
Organism: Parafrankia discariae; assembly: GCF_000373365.1. Lineage (NCBI taxonomy): Bacteria > Bacillati > Actinomycetota > Actinomycetes > Frankiales > Frankiaceae > Parafrankia > Parafrankia discariae. The sequence goes on along the minus strand of NZ_KB891237.1, from coordinate 36,240 downwards.
CCAGGGTCGCCCGGCCCGGCCCGGACGGCGCCGTCGAGCTGGAGGGGGTCTGTCCCCGCTGCCGACAGCCGTACTCGTTCACGGTCAAGCTCGTCGCCGGCGATCACGTCGGGCAGCAGTACACCGTGCACGGCGCGATCGGCCACGGCGGGATGGGCTGGGTGTACGCGGCGACGAACGACAATCTGGGTGACGACGACATCCAGGCCTGGGTGGTGCTCAAGGGCCTGCTCGACGTGGCGAACCCGGAGGCGCGGCGGATAGCCGAGGTGGAACGGCGGATGCTGATCTCCGTCAACCACCCGAACATCGTGAAGATCCGTGACTACGTCTCGCACCGGGGCGAGGACTACATCGTCATGGAGTACGTCCCGGGGGTGTCGCTGTCCCGGCTGGCCGAGACCCAGCCGCCCGGCCCGGACGGCCGGCCGCTGCCGCTGCCACCCGCGGACGCCATCCGGTACCTGCTGCGGCTGCTGCCCGCGCTGAGCCATCTGCACCGGCGCGGGCTGGCGTACTGCGACCTCAAACCGGACAACATCATGGTCAGCACCGAGCAGGTCACGCTGATCGACCTCGGTGGCGCGCGGCGCCTCGACGACCAGTTCTCCAGCTTCCTGTCGACGCCCGGGTACCGCGCCCCGGAGCTGGAGGACGGCGAGTTCCGCCCGGCGGAGGTGACCCGGCACAGCGTGCCGACCGTCGCCTCGGACGTCTTCGCCGCCGCCCGCACGCTGGCCCGACTCGTCCTCGGTCGGTTCCCGGGCTTCCTGGACGTCCACCGGCACGGCCTGCCACCGCGGGACGGACACGCGCCACTGCTCGACTTCGAGTCCCTCGACCACCTGCTGCGCCGGGGCACGGCGAGCGACCCGGCCGACCGGTTCGCGACCGTTGCCGAGTTCGCCGAGGAGCTCACCGGCGTGCTCTACGAGATCGTCTCGCGCACCGAGGGGAACGTCCCCCCGCTGGCCAGCCGCTGGTTCGAGCCGGAGCTGCATCCGACGGGGGAACCCGACGACGGCGGGCACGGCGAGGACGACGAGCCACCGACGGTCTGGGAGATCCTGCCCGACCTGCGCATCGACGCGGACGACCCGCAGGCCCGGGTGCTCGCGACCACCCTGGGGGAGGACCCGGCCGCGCTGGCCGACCGGCTCGCGGAGGTCGCGCGGCCGACCCGGCAGACCCGGCTGGCGCTGGCCCGGGCCCAGATGCGCGCCGGCCACACCGAGCAGGCCCAGCTGACGGTGCGGGAACTGGCCGCGGCCTACCCGCTGGAATGGCGGGTGATCTGGTGCCAGGGCCTGCTCGACCTGGCGGCCGGGCGGGCGGAGCAGGCCGCCGCGGCGTTCGAGAGGATCTACGCGCGCATGCCCGGCGAGCTGGCGCCGCGGCTCGCCGTCGCGACCGCCAGTGCCGCCGCCGGTGACCGGGGCCGCGCCGCCGAGCTGTTCGACGTCGTCAGCCAGGTCGACCCGGCGATCACCAGCGCCGCGTTCGGGCTGGCCCGTTGCCTCGACGACCGGGACGGCAAGCTCGACGCCTATCGGCGGGTGCCGGCGTCCACGCACGCCTACACGGCCGCCCGGGTGCGGATGATCGGGGTGCTCGTCGGCTCGCACCTGCGGCCCGAGCAGACCGGCCCGGTTCCACCCGTGGTGTCCCTGGACGACCTGCGCAGCGCCGAGGCGATCCTCGAGAGCTCCCGGCCGCGGCTCGGTCTCGACCGGCGGCGCCGCGCCGAGCTGCGGCTGGACATCCTCGCCGCCGCGCTGTGCCTGGTCGGCACCGGCGCACCGGTGCCGGAGCCGCAGTCGGAGTCGTCCGGGACCGGGCCGACGAGGGTGTTCGGGCGCAGGCTGGTCCCCCGCGAGCTGCGGCTGGGGCTTGAGGCGGCGTACCGGGACATCGCCCGGCTCGCCGGTGACCGCCGCGAGCGCATCCACTACGTCGACGCGGCGAACCGGATCCGCCCGCGGACCCTCTGGTGATCGGCGGGGCCAGCGGGCAGTCAGCCGATCCCGGCCGGGCGCCCTCTCCCGCCGCGCGACGGCGACTGGGCGTGCGCCGGTGCCTGGACCCGGATCACGATCCGCCGCCCGGGACGAGCACGCCGTCCGGCCAGTTCGGCTGGATGACGTTCGGGGGCACGCCCGGCACCCGCAGGACGTCGCGCAGATAGCGGTTGTAGAGCGTGTTCCAGGTCGGGCCGGTCATCAGGTCGAGCAGCACCCGGTTGACGAAGGCGACGAAGTCGTCGTCGGCGGCCCGGTTCGCCGCGGCCTCGGCCGGGGAGAGGCCCGGCCCGAGATCGGTGCGGGCGATCGCCACGCCGTACGGCTCGTCGAGGACGGCCCGGCCGGCCGGGCCCAGCACGCCGTCGAACGCCTCCGGGCCCAGGACGGTGACGGTGGCGTCCTCGGCGCGCATCCCGGCGAGGATCGTGTCGTCGGTGGCCACCGCGTCCACCTCACCGCGCTGGAGCGCGGCCAGGCAGTCCACGATCCCCACCCGGTTCACCGCGATCGGCCGGCCGGGCCCGCGCACCAGGTTCGCGATCTTCTCGAACGAGGTGCTCCCCTGCGAGGAGCAGACCGGCCGCCCGGCCAGGTCGGCGACGGTGCGCAGGCCCGCGCCGGCCGTTACCAGGATGCGCATCGCGGCCTCGTAGTAGACCCCGGAGAAACGGACCCGTTCCTTGCGGAGGCAGGTCATCGTCATCGTGCCGGCGACGATGTCGACGGTGCCGTCGGCGAGCAGCGACTCCCGGTCCCGCGTGTCGACGGCGCGGATCTGGACCAGGTCGGGATCGCCGAGGATGACCCGGGCGATCTCGCGGGCGATGGCCGGGTCGAAACCCTCCACCTCCATGGTGTGCCAGTTCATCGACCCGAACGGCGGGGCCACCGTGGTCACCCCGACGCGTAGGTAGCCGTAGCGCCGGATCGCCTCGATCCGCGACCCGCGCGCTCCCGGCGGCGGCAGCGTGGCGAGCGGGGGCATGCTCGCGCGGGCGACGCAGGCCGGCGCCGACGGACCCGGCGACGCCGACGGCCCCGCGGTGCCGGCGGATGCCTCGGTACGGGCCGGGGCGGCGACGCCGTCGGCGGGTGGCAGCGGCCGGGCCTGACGGGGCAGCGGGCTGCCGGTCGTCGCGCAGCCCGGCAGCGCGGCGAGCCCCAGCCCGATCCCGAGCGCGGCGAGCGCGGCGGTCACCCGGGCGCGAGAGCCGGGCCGGCGGCGCCTGGTCACAGGTACTCCCGGACCCGGACGCCGATCCCGATCACGCAGCAGGACGCCGCGGTGAGCAGAGCGACCGGCAGGATCGCGGCGAGCAGGCGGACGTCGGCGGACGCGGCGTCCACGTCGGTGTCGAAGCCGCCGAGATGGCCGTTCACCAGCCCGTCCACCTGGGTGATGAACCGGTCGAAGTGCTCCGAGCGCAGGGTCATGCCGACCACGTCGTCGAAGACGTCCGGGCTGCCGGCGGCGTCACCGGTCGGACGCGGCGGGCGCCGCAGGGTCGCGACGACCTCGCCGCGCTCCCGCAACCAGGCGGAGAACTCGGCCGTCAGCCCGGCCCGCTCGGCGGGAAGCTCGGCCAGGGCGGCCGAGAGTGCGCCCCCCCTCGGGGTGGGGCGGCCGTCCAGGCCGTAGCCGAGGCCGGCGACCGCGCGCTGGAAGCACGCGTCGGCGCCGCCGCCGTTGCCCAGCGACGCCAGGGACAGGTACTCGCAGGTCCGCGCCTCAAGGGCGAGGGTGCGCGAGGCGGCCAGCAGGGTCATCGGCACGAAGTCGCCCCGCTGGGCGGCGGACAGCCGGCTCTGCTGCCCGCCGAGCAGGAACAGGCAGGCCACCGCGAGCGCGCCGAGCGCGCCGGTCGCGGCGAGCAGGCCGGCGTTGAGGATCCGCCGCGTGCGGCGGTGCACGTACACCTGCGCGCCCACGAGGGCGACCAGCGCGAAGGCCAGCACGAGGAGCAGCAGGTCCTCACCGTGGCCACCGGTCGCCCGGCGGTAGTCGGCGTCCACCCGGTCGCCGTAGGCGGTGACCAGCAGGTTCGTCTGGCCGAGGATGCTCGTCGCCATCAGGTCGGACGCCAGACGCTGGTAGGAGCCGCCGACGGTGTTTCCCGCCCGGGTGTTCGCGGACGCCTCGGCGACCAGGCCCACGTACTCGGGGATCAGGGTGGCGATCCGGCTCATCGCGCAGTGCGTGGCGGCCGCGGGAGAACCCGGTGCTCGGGCCGGCCCGCACTCCCCCGGGTCGACCTCCCGCAGGTCGAGCAGCGCCGTCGTCGCCGAACGCACCGCGGCGCTGTACTCGTTGGGGGCCGCCGGCGCGGTCCCGCGGGAAGCGGCGGCCCCGCCGGAAGCCGCGTCGTCACTCGTGGGCCCGGTGACGGTGGCGTCCCCGCTGTGGTCACCGGTGTAGAAGCCGCTGGCCTTCACCCGGTCGTAGTCCGCGCGGCGCTCCGCGGGCGACGACGGGCGGGACGGCACGAGATCGGCCCAGGCGAAGACGTTGGCCGCGGCGGTCGCGTCCGCCTGGGCGAGAGCGGCCCGCAGCCGCTCGGCGATGATCAGCGCGGCGGCGGACCGCTTCTGGAGGCTCTCCGTGGCGTCGAGGCGCTGGGCGACCACCGCGCGGCTCACCGCCCCGGCGAGCAGGAGCGCCCCGATCAGCACCGCGAGGACTCCGACGAACCGCGAGCCCGCGCCGACAGCGAGAAACTGGCGAACGGACCGGACGGCAGCCGGAGCCTGCGTCGTCACAGTCACGCATCGTACACAGTTCACCCAATCGCCGCAGCCGCGATGACCGCCGCCGGCGGACGTCCGATCAGGGCCCGGTGAGCCGCCAGGTGGGAGGTTCCCCGGGCCGCTCGCGCACAAGCCCGCGCCGTTCGAGCGCCCGCAGATGCGCGAGCGCCTCGGAGACGGCGCTGCGCTTCATGAAGCCCCCGATCTCGTCCCACGGCCGCGACCACGTCATGAGCCGGGCGACCTCCCAGGCGGTGGTCGCGCCGGGGCGCAGCGCGGCGGTCACCTCGGCGAACCGGTGCTCGTGGTGCAGGCGCAGCTCGGCCAGCCGGGACGACAGGCCTTCGAAGCGGTACTCGTGCGCCGGCAGCGTGCCCTCCGCGGGCAGGGTGTCGACCTTGTCCAGCGAGCGCAGGTAGTCGCCCAGCGGGTCGTCCGTGGCCCGCGGCTCGAACGGGATGTTCGGCGTGATCCGCGGCAGCACGTGGTCACCGGAGAGCAGCAGGCGGTTGGCCGGCTCCCAGAAGCACAGATGGCCCGGGGAGTGGCCGGGTGTCCAGACCGCGCGCAGGTCCCAGCCGGGCACGTCCGGGCGGTCCCCGTCCTCGAGCAGGATGTCCGGCTGCGGCAGCGCGGGCAGCGGGCCGGGCGGCAGCATGTCGACGGTGAAGTCCCGCAGGGCGTCGGCGGGCGCGCCGGCCCGCAGCATCCCCGCGTTCGCGGCCTCGAACAGCTCCATCGGATCGGTCGGATGGTCACGCAGCAGGGCGGCGTCCGCCGGGTGCAGCGCGATCCACGCCCCGGACGCCTCACGCAGCCGCCCGGCGAGACCGTAGTGGTCGGGGTGCATGTGGGTCGGCATGATCCCGCGCAGGTCCGTGACCTGGTAGCCGGCGATGGCCAGGCCCGCCTCGACCGCGGCGAAGGCGGCGTCGGTGTCCCAGCCGCTGTCGATCACGTAGGCGCCATGATCCGTCTCGAACAGGTAGACGAAAACGTGGCTCAGGCCGGACGTCGGCAACGGCACCGGGATGCTCCACAGGCCGGGCCGGAGCTGTTCCACGGGTGGCAGGCCCACTCCGGGGCGCCGCGCCACGGCGGTCACGCGCCGATCACCGCCAGCTGACGGTCGGGCTGCGTCATCCGATCACTCCCCCGCTCCGGCCCGCACGACGTCACAGGTACCGCGAGTGGAGCTGGTACCGCCGACGGCGGACGGGCAACGGTCGTCCGCTCCCGACCGGCCGGAGCCGCACCGGACACAGAGAGCGAACAGCCGGGACGATATTAGGTACCTGTTTAACACTACTAAACGACCGGTAGCGAGCGCCACGTATGCGCGGCACTCACCGAGGGCACCCGCGTCCGGCCAGACCCGCGGCGAGGGGCCGCCACACGAACAAATGCGATCAAGCGCAGAACGGTTCTTCGACAATTCCCGCCAAGATCCCCGCCAAGATCTTCAAAATCACCGCTCGCCGTCAACAAAGTTGACTATCTTGAGTTTCCCGGTTCGATCAGCCAAGTTCCCATGCGGCGCTAGGGTAAATCTCATCATGGCGGCACCAACCGGGGCGAGGCAGGCCAGCCTCAGCACACGATGATCATCGACCGAGGGCGGGTCGCGGCCGCACTGCCCGGCTACGCCCTCGGCGCCGAGCTCGGTTCCGGGGCGTTCGGGCTGGTCCTCGCCGGCGAGCACCGGCGGATGAGACGCCCGGTCGCGATCAAGGTGATGCGGGCCAACGGCCTGGACGACCTGGCGGTGACCTTCGACAGTGAGGCCCGCGCCCTCGGCGGGCTGGATCACCCCCACATCGTCCGTGCCTACGACTACCTCGAGGTTCACGGGCTCTGCCTGGTCATCATGGAACTGCTGCCCGGGGGGACCCTCACCCACCGCCGAGCGACCCTCAACCCGCAGCAGAGCTGCGCGGTCGCTCTCGCGGTGGCCGCTGCGCTGGACCACGCCCACACCCGCGGGATCCTGCACCGGGACATCAAACCCGACAACATCCTCTTCGCCGCCGACGGCACCGTGAAAGTCACCGACTTCGGCGTCGCGAAGATCTTCGAAGGGTCCGCGGCGAGCGCGAGTGGCCTGGCCGGCACCCCCCAGTACATGGCCCCCGAACAGATCATGGCCGGCCACCTGGGACCCGCGACCGACTTATACGCGCTCGGCATCGTGCTCTACCAGCTCCTCACCGGCTACCCTCCCTTCAACCCGCAACAACCCGTCCAGGCCCTGTGGCACCAGCACCTCAACAGCCCGCCCCCTCCACCGGCCGGCGTGCCCGACCCCGTCGCGCAGGTCGTGCTGCGGTCCCTGGCGAAGAACCCCACCGACCGCTCGGCGAGCGCCGCCGCGTTCGCCGCCGAGCTCGCGCAGGCGGTCACCGATGCCTACGGCCCCGGCTGGGCTGGCCGTACCGGCCTGCCCCTGCATCTACCCGACCCGGGCCGCCGCGCCCTCCACCTACCGCCCCCGGCCGCCATCACCCCGCCCAGGTCCGGCGCCGGTTCCGAATCAACCCTGCCCACCGACGCACCCTCCGTCCTCCTCTCGCCTCCGGCACCCCGACGCGGCCTCCGCCGTCTCCTCGCCGCCGGCGCGGCGACGCTCACCCTCGCGATCATCACCACCCTCCTCCTGGTGATCACCTCCGCGCACCACCCCCCGGCCACGCTCTCCGCCACCCCCTCCACGACACCGTCCACCACCCCGTCCGCCGGCCCCCGCTCGGAACCCTCAGCGATTGACCCCCAGCCCCTCGGCCAACCCTTCACCGGCCACACCGGCGGAGTGTGGGCGATGGCGTTCTCCTCCGACGGGCGCACCCTCGCCACCGCCTCCGGCGACAGGACCGCGCGGCTGTGGAACATCACCGACCCCGCCCACCCCCAGGCACTCGGCCAACCCCTCACCGGCCACACCGACGGGGTGACCTGGCTGGCGATCTCCCCGGACGGACGCACGCTGGCCACCACCTCCCTCGACGACACGGCGCGGCTGTGGAACATCACCGACCCCGCCCACCCCCAGGCACTCGGCCAACCCCTCACCGGCCACACCGACGACGTGAACTCAGTGGCGTTCTCCCCCGACGGGCGCACCCTCGCCACCGGCGCGACCGACAGCACCGCGCGGCTGTGGAACATCACCGACCCCGCCCACCCCCAGGCACTCGGCCAACCCCTTGGCCACCCCGGCGGGGTCTGCTCAGTGGCGTTCTCCCCCGACGGGCGCACCCTCGCCACCGGCGCGACCGACAGCACCGCGCGGCTGTGGAACATCACCGACCCCGCCCACCCCCAGGCACTCGGCCAACCCCTCACCGGCCACCTCGACGTCGTGAACTCGGTGGCGTTCTCCCCCGACGGACGCACGCTGGCCACCGCCTCCGTCGACGACACGGCGCGGCTGTGGAACATCATCGACCCGGCCCACCCCGAGGCCCTGGGGCAACCCCTCACCGGCCACACCGCCGACGTGTGGACGGTGGCGTTCTCCCCGGACGGACGCACCCTCGCCACCGCGTCCAGCGACAAGACCGCGCGGCTGTGGAACATCACCGACCCCGCCCACCCCCAGGCACTCGGCCAACCCCTCACCGGCCACACCGCAGAGGTCTATCTGGCGCTGTTCTCCCCGGACGGGCGGACCCTTGCCACCGCCTCGAACGACAAGACGGTACGGCTGTGGAAGATCCGCTAGGCGGCGCCGGCCGCGGAACTCCCGCACCCCCAGGTTCGACCCGGTGACTCCCGACCAGGCATACCGGGCTGCGATGGGTGGCAGCGTCGAATGGTGACCGTTGCGACGAGGGTGCCCCGCACCGGCCATGTCGCCTGCCGCACGGTCGCGGCCCACCGCGGTACCCGCTGCGCGTGGCACAGTCCGTCGAGCAGCGGCTGCGGCAGCATCCCCCGGTAACCGACCCGCCAGGACGACACATGCGCCTGCGCGATCCGGTCAACACACCTTAAAGATCACAAACGGGATCAGGGCATGTCAGCATCGTTGACTGTCTTGTGTGGACCACAGGCCGCGGATGTCCTCGCGATGGCTCTGAGCCCAACGGGTGATCCAGGCGCGCGGGCCCGCCGGAGGGTCGTCGCGCCATCCGACGACGTCCCAGCCGATGAGCTCGGTGAACAGGTCCCGGCCGGCGTCGGCGGCGCCGAGGGCGGCCAGGTCGAGCGCCAGGTGCAGCGCCGCGAACAGGGTCAGTGGATGTTCGTCGCCGAGCCGCGCCCGGGCGCCGGCCAGCGCGCGGGCGTGCAGGTCGCGGGCGTGCGCGCCGCGGCCGAGGCCACGCAGCGCGACACCGAGCACTGCGGCGGTCCACACGGTGTCCGGGTGGGCGGCGCCGGACGTCCGGCCACGGCGGGCGAGGGTCTCCGCCAGCAGGTCGTGGGCCGCCCCGTACTCCCCCAGCCGGGTCAGGGCATGGCCGAGGCTGTGCGCCGAGCGCAGGGTGTCGCGGTCGTCCGGGCCGAACACCGCCCGCTGCCGGTCGAGGGTGTCCCGCAGCAGGCGGGCGGACTCGTCGTGGTCGCCGCTGTCCGCGGCCGCGCGAGCCAGGTTCCACGCCGAGTGGAGGGTGTCGCGGTGCTGCCCGCCGAGCACCCGGGCCCGGCGGGCGTGGACGTCGCCCAGCAGCGCCCGCGCGGTGTCGTAATCGGCGAACCCGTCCGCGCGGATCGCGGCCTCGAGGTCGGCGGCGGCGAGCGTGTCCGGGTGGTCCGGGCCCAGCTGGCGGCACCAGCGGAGCCGGGCCCGGTGCGCGAGGTGCTCACCCGCCTCGTACCGGGCGGAGGCGGCCAGGTAACGGGCGGTGCGCAGCACCAGCCGGCGGAACTCCGGGCACTCCTCGGCGTTCTCTTCCTCGGCGTTCCGTTCCTCGGCGCCGCGCGTGGTGAGCGCGCGGACGTGTGAGGCGAGCGGGGCGAGCGCCGGCCAGGAGGCCGGGTCCACGGGATCGCGGCCGGCGCGGTCCGCACGGACCAGCAGTTGTTGGGCGCCGAGCAGGGCCGCCGCCCGCCGCCCGCCGGCCAGCCGGGCGCGCACCAGCGCCTGGATGTGCCCGGGCACCCGGATCGTCGCCCCGTCCCAGTCGGCCAGCCCGAGGCGGTCGAGCCGGCCCGCCGCGGCGGCGGTGCCGGCCGGCGCCCGGGTGAGGGCCAGGGGCTCCGCGGCGAGGAACGCCAGCTGGTCGAGGAGGGCGGCCGGGCCCGGGTCGACCCCGTCCAGTCGGGTACGGCTCGCCGCCACGGCCGCGGCCACCGGGTCGGTAACGGCCCTCGGATCGGTAACGGCCGCCCGACCGAGCAGGGCCAGGTAGTCCGCGACCGGCTGACCGGTCACCGCCAGGTGCCGACCGGCCAGCGCGACCGCGCAGGGGACGTCCGCCAGCGCCCCCGCGAGCGCCGCGGCGGCCGGCGGGCTGATCCCGCGATGGTGCTGGCGCAGCAGCAGGACCGACTCGTCCCGGCTGAGGTCGCCGACCTCGATCAGCACCGGCGTGAGCGTGGCCACCGCCGGCCCGCGGCTTGTCACGAGCAGCCGGCCGCTGTCCGGCGGGGCGACGACGGCCAGGGCGCGGGGATCACCGACACCGTCGTAGATCAGCAGCCAGTCCGAGCGCTGGCCGAGCTCGGCCCACAGGCGGCGCAGCACGGCGGCCCGGGGGCCGGCCGCCGGCGGGGCGACGACGGCGGCCAGCTCGGCCAGGCACGACTCGGCGCGTTCGGGTGTGTCCGCGGCCACCCACCACACCAGGCCGTAGTCGCCGGCGTGCCGGTGCGCGTACTCGACGGCGAGCCGCGACACGCCCATCCCGGCCGCGCCGCGCGCGGACACCAGCCCGACGGCACGTCCCCGGTCGGCGTCACGCCCCGGGCCGGCGGCCCGGCCGGCTCCCCGCGGGTGCAGCTCGCGGTGGAGGCGCCGGAGCAGCGCGCCGCGGCCCACGAAGAACGGGTCACGGCGCGGGACGTTCCACCCGGCCGGCTGCCAGTCGCCCGCGGCGCGCCCCACGGGGAACCCGGGGCGGGTCCCCCGGCACGGGTCCGGTCGGCCGCCGGTCACCACCCGCGTCACCTCGGCTCGGTCGGCTCAGGAGGTCAGGTCGACGCGACCCGCGTCGACCCCCGGGGACGAACCCGTCGACCGGTTTCCCCATCCTCGCCGACGGTCGGCGTCATCGGCCGCGTCCGCGCCGGGCTGGGTGGCGGTGGCGGTATCGCCGCAGGCCCGGGGCGTGCCGCCGGCTCCCGCCGCCGCCACCTCGGTGGGATCCACGCCGGACGCCGCAGGTTGTCGGGCCGGCGGCCGTCTCATGGTGCCGGGCCGTCTCATGGTGCCGGGCTGACGTCCAGCCGGATCAGGATGGACTTCGACGTCGGGGTGTTGCTGCGCTTCGCGGTGCTGTCGAGCGGCACCAGGACGTTGGTCTCCGGGAAGTAGGCGGCGGCGCAGCCGCGGGCGGTGGGGTAGGAGACCACCCGGAAGTCGGGGGCGCGGCGCTGAACACCGTCGGTCCAGACTCCGACCAGGTCGACCCGGGTCCCGTCGGCGATGCCGAGCTCGGCCAGGTCGTCCGGGCTGACGAGGACGACCCGGCGGCCGTGGCGGACCCCGCGGTAACGGTCGTCCAGGCCGTAGACGGTGGTGTTGTACTGATCATGGGAGCGGATCGTCTGCAGGAGCAGGTGGCCGGGGGGTGTCGGCCGGAGCTCGCAGGTGTTCACGGTGAACGCGGCCCGCCCGCTCGGCGTCGGGAAGGTCCGGCTGTCGCGGGGCGGGTGCGGCAGCAGGAAGCCGCCGGGCTCGTCGAGGCGGGCCTCGTAGTCGGCGAACCCGGGGACCACGTTCGCGATGTGCGCGCGGACCCGTCGGTAGTCCCCGGCCAGCGCCGCCCAGTCCACCGCGGGCGTGGTGGCGGCCGTGGCGGAGGCGGCCGTTTCCGTCGGCCCGGTGGCCGTGGCGGTGCGGCCGAGGGTCGCCGCGGCCAGGCCGCAGATGATCGCGACCTCGGAGCGCAGCTCGGGCCCGGCCGGGGCCAGCCGGCCGCGGGAGGCGTGCACGGAGCCCATCGAGTCCTCGACGCTGACCCGCTGCGGGCCGCCGGCCTGGACGTCCAGCTCGGTGCGGCCGAGCGTGGGCAGGATGAGGGCCCGCTCGCCGGTGACGGCGTGCGAGCGGTTGAGCGCGGTGGAGACCTGCACGGTGAGCCGGCACCGGCGGATCGCGTCCTCGGTGACGGCCGAGTCGGGCGTCGCGGCGACGAAGTTGCCGCCCATGGCGACGAACACCTTCACCCGGCCGTCGCGCATCGCCCGGATGGTGTCGACGACGTCCAGGCCATGGTGGCGGGGCGGCGCGAAGCCGAACTCGGTGCCGAGGGCGTCCAGGAACGCGTCGGGCATCCGCTCCCAGATACCCATCGTCCGGTCGCCCTGGACGTTGGAGTGCCCACGCACCGGGCAGACCCCCGCGCCGGGACGGCCGATGTTGCCCCGCAGCAGCAGGAAGTTCACCACCTCCCGGATCGTGGCGACGGCGTCCGGGTGCTGGGTGAGCCCCATCGCCCAGCAGACGATCACCTTGTCGGCGGCGAGGACCCGCCCGGCGAGCTCGTCGATCTCGGCCGGGCGCAGGCCGGTCGCGGCGGTGACGTCGTCGGGGGTCAGGTGGGTGCGGGCATGCGCGGCGAACTCCGCGAACCCGGTCGTGTGCGCGGCGATGAAGGCCTGGTCGAGGACGGTGCCGGGGTGGGCCCGCTCGGCGGCGAGCAGCCGGGCGGACAGCGCCTGGAACAGGGCCAGGTCCCCGCCGAGACGGATCTGCAGGAACTGGTCGGCGAGCGCGGTGCCCCGGCCGAGGACCCCGGAGACCCGCTGCGGGTTGCGGAACCGCATCAGCGCCGCCTCGGGCAGTGGGTTGACCGCGACGACGCTGCCACCGGCCCGCTTCAGCCGTTCCAGCGAGGTCAGCATCCGCGGATGGTTCGTGCCCGGATTCTGCCCGACGACGAGCACGAGGTCCGCCGTCTCCAGATCCTCCAGGGTGACGGAGCCCTTACCGACCCCGATCGTCTCGGTCAGCGCGGCACCCGACGACTCGTGGCACATGTTCGAGCAGTCCGGCAGATTGTTCGTGCCGAACGCGCGGGCGAAGAACTGGTAAAGGAAAGCGGCCTCGTTGCTCGTACGGCCCGAGGTGTAGAAGGCGGCCTCGTCCGGGCCGTCCAGACCGGTCAGCTCGTCGGCGACGATCCGGAACGCCTCGTCCCAGCCGATCGGGACGTAGTGGTCGCTGCCGGCGGCCTTGTACACCGGGCTGACGAGCCGGCCCCGCTCGCCGAGCCAGTGCCCGGAGCGGGCGGCGAGGTCGGTCAGGCTGTGCGCGGCGAAGAACTCCGCTGTCACCCGGGCCCGGGTGGCCTCCTGCGCGACGGCCTTCGCGCCGTTCTCGCAGAACTCGGCGCGGGAGCGGTCGTCCGGCCGTGGGTCGGGCCAGGCGCAGCCGGGGCAGTCGTAGCCGTCGTCCTGGTTGAGCAGGCGCAGGGTCTGGACCGAACGGCGCACGCCCATCAGCTCCCGGCAGCGCGCCAGCGCGTGGGCCACCCCGGGAACACCGGCGGCGGACGTCGCCGGCTCGCCGATCGCCAGCCGACCGTCACCCGGTTCGTCCGTCCTCGGCTCGCCCGTCCCCGGTTCGTCCGTCCTCGGTTCGCTGATCCTGAGCTCGGGGTCCATCGCGGTCCGTCCGTCGTCGGGGGCTCGCTGGCGCCGCGGCCGTCCGTCCACCCGACGCTACGCGCGGCGCGCGCGAGCGGTACGCGCCGGCGGGACGTGCCGGGTCACGGGACGTCCGCCGGGTCAGCCGAGCGGCCGCTCCCGGTCGCGCAGCGCGGCCAGGACGGGGGCGTACATCCGCGCCTTGATGGTTCCCAGGGTGCTCCCCGCCCGACGGACCTGGGCACGCGCGAGCTCCAGGCCGGTGCCGCGGACCTCCTCCGCCGCCACCGCCTGGTCGACGATGCCGGCGGCGCGGGCGTCGAGGCCGCCGTAGCGGCGGGCCGTGGTCATCGCCTCGTGCGCGGCCTGCGGGCTCAGCCGGGCCTGGATCAGCGCGGACATCGCCGGGGTGAAGGGGATGTCGATGTCGGCCTCGGGCAGGCACCAGTAGCCGCGGTCGGCCCGCATCACCCGGAAGTCGTGCGCCAGGGAGAACATCGCACCTGCGGCGAACGTGTGCCCCTGCAGCGCGGCGACGGTGACGACCGGCAGGGCGAGCACCCGGGCCAGCAGTTCGTGGACGCTTATCGCGTATTCCTGCTGCCGGTCGGCGTGCGCGAGCAGCCAGTCCAGGTCCAGTCCGGTGGAGAAGTACTTCCCGGTCGCGACGGTCACCAGGGCCCGCGGCCCCGTCGTTTTCTCCACCTCGTCCAGTGCCGCGTCGACGGAGGCGATCCAGTCCGGGTGAAAACGGTTCTCCCCGTCCCCGATGTCGAGGACGAGGACGTCGTCGTGGCGGTCGAGCGTGGGCACGGCGGCTCCCTCTGGGCGGACGTGTTCGGCTGGTACGGCTGGGCTGTCGGGGGGCGGGTCGGAGTTCACCCGGCCGCGGCGGTTCCCGGCACCCGCGTCACCTCGGCCCACCGGCGGATCGTCGTGTCGCGAGTATGACTCCGACGCGCTGCGCCTAAGGGCGGCGCGTCCACAGGAATGTCCGTATCGTCCCGAAAGTCAGCGAAGTCACGTTGGCGGGTGGGGGGCATCCGACAGAACAGCCGAGCGGGAACCGGCGGCCGCAGGGACTGGCGACAGACGACACCGGTCGGCCATCCGTGGCCCGCTCAGAAAGGGACGACAATGAGACACGCTCAGACCCGATGGACCCGACTGCCCCGACTGGCGGCGGTCGGAACGGCGATGGGACTCGCCCTGACGCTGGGCGCCTGCGGGGGCGGCTCGGACGGCGCCGACGCCGGCGAGGCCGCGTCGTCCGGCGCGGGCGCGGGCGCGGGCGCGGGCGGTCCGCTCAACGGGATCGAGAGCAAACCGGCCACGGAGATCGTCTCGGCGGCGGCCACGGCGCTGCGCGCGGTCGACAGCGTGCACTTCGCCGGCGACGGGGTCGACGACGGCAAGCCGGCGTCGGTCGACCTGCGGCTGGACTCCCACGGCACCGTCACCGGGTCGATGAACACCAACGGCATGCGGATCGAGGTGCTCCGTTTCGCCGGCGTGGCTTACCTGCGCGGCGAGGGTCTCGTGGCGGCGTACCCGGGCGCCCGGCCCGAGCAGTGGGTCAGGACCGGCCCGATCCCCAGCGAGGACGACCTGACCCTCGACGGCGTGGCGGACGAGATCGACGACATCGCCGACGACATCAAGGCCGGCGAGAAGCCGACCGTCGAGCGGGTCACCGAGCAGAACCAGCCCGCGGTGAAGGTGACGACGAAATCCCACACCCTGTACGTCGCGAACGTCGGCCCGCCCCTGCCCCTGCGCCAGACCGGCACCGGTCTGGACAGCGGCACGACCGACGCCACGTTCACCGAGTTCGGGCAGCCGGTCACGGCCACCGCCCCCACCGACGTCTTCCAGATCCCGCAAGCCGCCTCCTGACCCGGGTTCCCCCCGGTTCTCCGGCACCGCCCGCCGGGCACGCACCCGCGTGCCCGGCGGGCCTCACGCGTCCGTGGGCACCGTTCCGCGGTCGCCGGGCGGCGGCGGCGGGCACCCGCCCGCCGCCCGGTTTCTCCGAATTCAACCGCGATCAATAAGAATTGAAATCGCTATCGACGAACACTGAGTCGCTGTTATCTCGAACACAGCTGACCCGGGAATCCCCGGGCGACACTCCGGCCACGGTGCGACCGGCCGACATCCGAGCGGCGCAGGTCACACATTCGGACGGGCTATGTGAAAAGGCCATCACCCACGAGGGAGGTGATTTGCCGGTGGCCCGCCTTATCGTGGGAAGCCGAGTAACCCGCGGGAACCCGGGTCACCGCGCCGAGGCCGCTGGCCGCGTCGCGATCACCGGGCCGAGGCCGACGGCCACGGTCAGCTGGCCACGGCCAGCGGGAGCCGCGGGCGCGCGCACCGAGGAGCGGGTGCGCACACGACAGCAGTGATCGGAGTACGCGCATGGCGCACGGTCAGACGGCCCCCGTCGCCGTCCAGGCATCCCCGACCCAGGTGCCCCGCCAGCCCCCCGGCCGGACCGGTCCCCGCGGCCCGCACACCGGCCGGCCCCGGTCCGGCGAGGAGGCCGCGCGTCGCCCCGGCACCGGTGGCCCCGGCGTCGGCGGCCCGCGCGCCGGTGAGCCGCTCCCCGGCATCGACCCGGTCGACGGCCAGTGGCCCGGGACCACCGGCTCGGCGCAGGGCACCCCGCCGCGCCGCCCCGGCTCCGTCCGGCGGACGACCTCGATCATGATGGAGCGCCCGGACGGCCTCACCGGCCCGCTGCACCTCACCGGGGTCGGCCGTGACCTGCTGACCACCGCCACGGGCGAGACGCGGGTCCTCGGCGAGGCACGGCTGCGCGTCGTCCTCGACTACATGGCCGCGCCCGGCCCCGTCCTCGAGATCGAGTCCGAACCGGCCGTACCCGGCTTCGCGAGCCTGGTCGGCGCCTCGGCGCGGGCCGGCTTCCGCGGCGCCGCCCGGCAGATCCTCGCCGCCGCCGACGCGGCCGGCGCCAACCCGGCCGACGGCACTGCCGCCGGCGACGGTGCCGGTGCCGGTGCCGGTGCCGCCGGGGTGTCCTCCACCCGGCGCTCGCTGCTCGAACAGCTCCTCGACGACGTGCCCGTGGCGACCCTGGTGTCGGGCTCCGCGCTCGGGCGCAACGGCATCTTCCGCGAGAAGCCGTCGACGCACGCCGGCGCGGAGGCCGGCGGCAACCCGATGCTGGAGGTCTGCGCCGGCTGGCAGCGCGACGGCCTGCTCGCGAGGCTGTCCGCCGAGCGCAGCGCCGACTCGCGGGCCAGGGTGCGCACGACCAGCGTCCGGGCCGGCGACCTCGCGCTCGACGAGGACCCGCTCGGGTGGCATCCGCTGCCCCCGCTGGGCCCCCACGCCATGCGCCGCCTGCGCCGAATCGATCTCGTCCCGATCGGCGACGTACCCACCGCCACCGGATCCACCCGGGACGGGGCCGCCCAGGCCGGACCCGCGGACGGGGCCGCGGCCTTCCAGGTCGACGCGCTGATGCGCGACACCTACCAGGAGCCGGCCGGCGCCGAGGTCGTCGTGCACGAGTACGGGATCGACGCCGCGGTCGACCAGGCGGCCCGCGTCGTGCGCTCGGTGGGTCGGGCCGGGGTCCTGCCAGGCCCCGAGTGCCCGCAGGCGCTGGCCAGCGCCGAGCGTGTCGTGGGGCTCGGCGCCGCGGACCTGCGCCGCACCGTCTCCCGCACCTTCACCGGGACGACCACGTGCACGCACCTCAACGACACCCTGCGCGCCCTGGGCGATCTCCCCGACCTGATCGAGCGGCTCCGCTCGGCCACCGCCCGCTGAGGATGGCCGACGGGGCGCCGTCATCAGGCCTTCCGCGCCGGGCATCCGGGACAAAAGTCCTGTTCCCGGAGTCCGTAGCGGCCGACCTCCCGCCCGAGGGGCCGCAGCGCGTCCCCCCGCGGGTACCTTGACGATCATGAGTGGTGTTCGTGTCTTCCTGCTGGACGATCACGAGATCGTCCGCCGGGGCATCCGGGAGATGCTGGAGGACTCCGGGGACATCGAGGTCGTCGGCGAGGCGTCGACCGCGGCCTCCGCGCTGCGGCGCATCCCGGCCGCCCGTCCGGACGTCGCGGTGCTCGACGCCCGGCTGCCGGACGGCAGCGGGATCGAGGTGTGTCGGGAGATCCGTTCGGCGCAGCCCGCCGTCGGCTGCCTCATCCTGACCTCCTACGACGACGACGACGCGCTCTTCGCCGCGATCATGGCGGGGGCCTCGGGGTATCTGCTGAAGCAGATCCGGGGCAACGACCTGGTCGGGGCGATCCGCACGATCGCCGCGGGGCGCTCGCTGCTCGATCCCGCCGTCACCCAGAAGGTGCTGGCCCGGCTGCGCGACGAGCCTGCCGAGGACGAGCAGCTCGCCGCGCTGGGCAGCCGGGAACGCCAGATCCTCCGGCTGATCGCCGAGGGCATGACGAACCGCCAGATCGCGGGCTGCGTCCACCTGTCGGAGAAGACGGTGAAGAACTACGTGTCGGCGATCCTCGGCAAGCTCGGCCTCACCAGCCGCACCCAGGCAGCCGTGTTCGCGGCCCGGCTCAAGAACTGACCGCCGGCCGGCCGGCCGGCGACCCCCGGGGCCGGCGGGCGGCCCGCCGTCAGCCGCGCGTAAGTGCCTCCCGCCAGTGCCAGGCGGGCGAGGTGCCGTCGCCGCGCGGCTGCCCCAGGTAGAGGGCGGAGGCCCCGGTCACGGCGTCGATGGAGTAGGCCACGACGAGCGTCACCTCCGCCCCGCCCGGTGGCCGCGCACCCGCCCGGTGGTCGCTCCCGCTCTCGCGCGGCCAGGGGATGCGGTCGAGATCGCCGCCGCCCGACGGCCGCACCAGGATCCGCCGGTCTCCCGCCCGCCACGCCGGCGAGCCGTTCAGGTCGTCGCGGACGACCACGCCCGGGGGCACCCGGGGCATCGACTGGACGTCCCGCGGGGCCAGGCCCGCCGCCAGCGGGTCCCCGGGCAGGTCGAGGCAGTGGAAGACCCGGTCGAGGCGGTCACGGAACAACCGGAGCGCGGTGCGCCCGGCCCAGCTCTGGTCGTGTCCCGCCCGCGGGTCGAAAGTGTGCACGGTCTGCCGGCGCGCGCTCGCCCAGGCCCAGCAGATGCCGTCCAGAACGCCGAGCCGCTCCAGCGCGCGCAGCGCCTCCACCCGCTCGCTCATACTCCGACGGTAGGCGGGCAGGAGGTGCCGGACCCGGCCCTGGAGCGGTTTTCGAAACATTCCCGAGCAGGTGCCCGCGGACGTCCGCACCTGGCTTCGGACGTCTCGCCCGATCGGCCCATCGCCACCACCATCGGACCGCGTGACGTCGCCCCGGGCGCGACGGCCCGGGTCGCGGCCGGGCTTGTCCTGTTGCCGACAGCGCGGGCCTCAGCACGCAACCAGAACTGATCGCTGCGCATCATGACTGACGGAACGGCGCGCGGCCCGGCGCGCCGGCCAACCGCCGGAGGGCTCATGGACGCGTGCCGCAGCGCCGAGGATCCAGCCACCGCGCCCGGCAGCCGGCCCGCCGCCGCCCCTCTCCAGCCCGATGATCCCTCCGAGCTGGGGCGCTACCGCGTTCTCGGGCGGCTCGGCGAGGGTGGGATGGGCACCGTCTTCCTGGGCACCGCCCCCGACGGCCGGCCTGTCGCGATCAAGATGATCCGGGCGGAGGTCGCCGGCGTGCCCACGTTCCACGCGCGCTTCCGCCGGGAGGCCGAGCTCGCCCGCCGGGTGGCCCGGTTCTGCACCGCCGAGCTGCTGGACGCCGTCGACCCGCCCGACGGGCCGCCCTTCATCGTCACCGAGTTCGTGGACGGCCCCACGCTGGCCGCCGCGGTCGCCGCCGGTGGCCCGCTCGGTGCCGCCGACCTGGAACGGGTGGCCGTCAGCGTGGCCGCGGCGCTGACCGCCATCCACGGCGCCGGCCTGGTCCACCGCGATCTCAAGCCGGCGAACGTCCTGCTGTCGTCCCTGGGCCCGCGCGTCATCGACTTCGGCATAGCTCACGCCGCGGACCTCACGCACGTCACGCGGGACTCGATCGTCGGAACGCCGGCGTTCATGGCCCCCGAACAGGCACAGGCGCAGCCGGTGTCCGGCGCGGCCGACGTGTGGGCCTGGGCCGGCCTGGTCGCCTTCGCCGGAACCGGGCGGCTGCCGTTCGGACTCGGACCGCCCGACGCGCAGATCTTCCGGATCGTCCACGGCGACCCGGATCTCGACGGGCTGGACCCGGCGCTGGGCGCCGTCGTCCGGCGGGCGATGAGCCGGCGGCCCGCGGACCGCCCCACCGCTCAGGACCTGCTACGACAGTTGGTCACCCTCGGCGTCGAGGTCCCGGCACCGGCGTCAGCGGCCCTCGCCCTCCCCGCGACGGACCATGGGGCGCCACCCCCGGGTGGGTCGCCCACGCACGACCCGGTCCCGCGCTCCAGCCCGGGCGGTGTGGCCGCCCACCCGGCCGGTGTGGCCGGCGGCTCTCCCATCGCGGCCGGGCGGCCGCGGCCGGGTCGCCGCCGCTTTGGACGCCTGCTCGTCGCCGCGCTGGTCGGGGTCGTCGTCCTGGCCGGTGGGTGGCTGCTCCTCCAGCCGCTGGCCGGCCGCGACGACCCCGACGCCCGTATCAGCACAACCGCGGCGCCGAGCGACCAGACGCCGCCACCGGACGGCGAGACGCCGGGCGGCGGGCCCGCAGACCCGGACACGGCGACGACCACCGGACCCGGGGCGGGCAAGGGCGCCGAGGAGGTCACCCAGCCCGGCGAGCCCGGTGGGCCCGTCGAGGTCCCGGACGTCGTCGGCCGGCCGATCGCCGAGGCGGAGGAGGCGCTCCGCGCCGCCGGGCTGACGGACATCACCCGCACCACGCGGCTCGACGACCGGCCCGTGGGCTCCGTCATCGGGATACTTCCCGCGGCGGGCAGCGAGGTGCCCCGGAACACGGCGATCGAGCTCACCGTGTCCGACGGGGCGCCGCACACCACCGTCCCCGACCTCGTCGGGCGCTCGGAGGTGGACGCCCGCGCCGGGATCTACTCCGCCGGCCTGCGGATGATCCTCCAGGAGAACGACGGGCCGTCCAGGATCGGGCCGGGACTGGTGGAACGGACCGACCCGCCGGGCGGAACCCAGGTCGCCTACGACACGACGGTGACGGTCACCATCGTGAGCCGGCAGGTGGCGGTTCCCGACGTGGTCGGTCAGAGCGCCGCCGCGGCCACCGTGACGCTGCGGGACCGCGGCTTCGACGTCGTCGAGGAACGGGGCACGGGCGCGCAGCCGCCGGGAGTCGTGATCGCCCAGACGCCCCGGGCGGGCCTCGTCACCCGGGGGGCGACCGTCACGATCACCGTGAGCCGGCCTCGGCCGGACGGCGACTCGCCGGTCACCGGGACTCCGGTGCCCCCGGGCCCCTGACCGGCGCCGGGTCCGCGAGGGCGGTCGGGAGGTCGCCCGCGTGGATCACCGCCAGGGAGGTCACCGCCCGGGTCAGCACCACGTAGAGCCGGCGCAGTCCCTGGACCGGGCCCGGCCCGGAGCGGGCGACCGACGCCGGGTCGACGAGGACCACGTGGTCGAACTCGAGCCCCTTCGCGAGAGAGGCGGGCACGACCGTCACCGGCCGGGACGTCTGCCCGTCCGGCGCAGGCGTGTCGGCGGGCGCGGCGTCGTCGGTCAGCTCAGCGTCGTCGGCGAGGGCGGTGGCGGGCTGGCCCGCCGCGCGCAGCGCCGCCGTCAGCGTGCCGACGGTCTCGTCCGGGGCGATCACCGCCACCGAGCCGCCGCGGCCCGCCTCGGCGCGGACCTGGCGGGCCGCCTCGCCGACCAGGTCGTCCGGCGGGGCGGCGATCACCCGCAGCGCACCCGGGACGGCGCGGGTCGACGACGCGGGCGGCAGGTCCGGCGCGATGCTCGGAAGCAGGCGGTCGGCGAACGAGAGGATCTCGGCCGGTACCCGATGGCCCCGGGTCAGCACCTCCAGCCGCGCGGCGGGCTTGCCGAAGTGGCCGAGCGCCTGCTCCCAGGAGCGCGCGGCCCAGGCGGTGGTGCCCTGGGCCAGATCCCCCAGGACGGTGAGCGACCCGGTCGCGCACCGGCGCCCGACGGCCCGGCACTGCATGGCCGAGAGGTCCTGGGCCTCGTCGACGATGACGTGCCCGAACGCCGGCACACCGTCGATCAGGTCCAGCGCCTCGTCCAGACAGAACAGGTCGGCCCGCGACCAGCGGGCGGTTCGTCGCGACGTGGGCCGGTCGGCCAGCAGCAGGCGCTGTTCCGGCCCGGAGAGCACGCCGTCGGCGGCGCGGGCGAGCAGCTCGGGGTCGGTGAACAGCCGGTGGATCAGCCCGACCGCGTCGGTGCGCGGCCACACGGTGTCGACCGCTGCCCGGACGGACCGGGTGCGGGCGAGGCGCTCCACCGCGGAGTCCGCCGGCAGGTGCCCCCGCTCCTCGGCCCGGCGGACCACCGCGGCGGCGATCCGTCGGCCGAGCAGGTCCCGGGCCACGCGGTGGCGATGGCCGGCCGACCGGATGCCGGCGGCCAGGTCGGCGATCTCGGCCCCGCTCACCGTCCAGCGGCCGAGCGGGCTCGTGATCGAGACCGCGGATGGGGACCCGTCGGGCCAGGTGGCGCCGAGCGCCCGCCGGATCACCACGGCCAGCCGGGCGTCGCCCTTGAGCTCGGCGACCGGCTCCGGGTCGGTTCCGCGCACCGGCGCGAGGTCCACGAGGGCGTTGAGACTGCGGTGGGTGACGGTGAACTCGCCGAGCGCGGGCAGGACCGCGCCGATGTAGCGGAGGAAGGCCCGGTTCGGCCCCACGACGAGCACCCCGGAACGGCTGAGCCGCTCCCGGTGGGCGAACAGCAGGTAGGCGGCCCGGTGCAGGCCGACCGCGGTCTTGCCCGTGCCCGGCGCGCCTTGGACGCAGACGCTCACCTCGAGATCGGCCCGGACGATCTCGTCCTGCTCCGGCTGGATCGTCGCGACGATGTCCCGCATGGGCCCCGACCGGGGCCGGGCGATCTCACGGGTGAGCAGGTCGCGGCCGGTCGGCCCGCCGGCCCGAGCGGCGCCCGGCGGCGGCCCGGCGAGTGGCTCCTCCTCGAACGCGGTGAGCTCGGCGCCGTCGAACCCGAACCGGCGCCGCGCCTGGAGCCCCATCGCGTCGCCCCGGTGGGCGCGGTAGTAGGGACGGGCGATGTCGGTACGCCAGTCGACGATCAACGGATCATCGCCGGCGGCCTCCCGCACGTGGCGCCGTCCCAGATGGACGTGCCGCCCCGGCGCGGCGGCAGCGTCCGCGGCGTAGTCGATCCGCCCGAAGAACAGCGGTGCCCCGTTCGCGGGGTCGCTCAGCGCCTCGAGCCGCCGCCGCCGCGCCGCCCGCAGGAAGGCGTTCGTCACCTTGTCCGCGACGGGGTCCCCTTCGGGGATCTCCGTCGCCTCGGCCTCGTGCCGCATCCGGGCCAGCGCCGCGCGGGCGCGGTCCAGGTGACGGCGCTCGGCGGCGAGCTCCGCCGACCACGGATCCCCGGTCGGTGGATCCGCTGTCAGCGGATCCACCGACCGGGGATCCCCGTCGCGTCCCTCGGCCGCGCCGTCACCCATGAGGACCCCTCTACTTTACGAAGTCAATAACTTGACCGAGTAAAGCAGATTGGGGACGGCTCACCCGGCTCCGGGCACCACCCGACCCGGGAGGTCCGCGAGGCCGGCGAGCGCGCCGAACGCCCGGCGGGCCACCGCCTCGGCCGCGGGCAGGACGTCCGCCGCGGCCGCGCCGGCGTCGAGGCGGCGCCAGTTCTCCCGGGCCAGCACCCGGTGGACGGTGAGAACCGCCGCCGCGGCGAGCCGGGCGTCCACCTGGACGGCGGGCGAGCCGGCCGCCTCGGCGAGCGCGGTCGCCAGGGCGTCCTCGTCGGCGGCGGTGAACTGGGCCATCCGGCCCAGCAGGCTCGGAGTCGAGAAGACCAGACGGTGGTAGGCGAGCACCTCGGGCAGGTCGCACAGCCCGGTGACCGGTTCGTGTCGTCGCAGGCCCGCGAGGAAATGAGCCTCCAGCGCGCCGAGCGGCGACCGGTCGGCCGACCGGGCCCGCACCACCCGGGCGGCCTCCCCACGGTGGTCGAGCACCCGGTGCAGGACCAGGTCCTCCTTGGCCGGGAAGTAGCTGAACAGCGTCGGCTTCGACACCTCGGCCGCCGCGGCCACCTCGGCGACGGAGACCCGCTCGAAGCCCCGCTCCAGGAACAGCGAGACGGCGGCGGCGGACAGCGCGTCCCGGGTGCGCTGCTTCTTGCGGTCCCGCAGGCCGAGTGGCTCGGTCATCACCGCCGCCTACACGCCCCGCTCCCCACCGAACCGTCGGAGGGCCTCGGGGGCGCGGCCGGGCCGCCGGGCCGCCGGACGTCCGGCGGTTCGCTCGGGTGCGATCTCGTACTCCACGACATGCACAGTAAGGCGCGCCGGCGCCGGACCGTCACGGCCCCGGGGGGGGGCGAACCACACCAGTGTCCGCTACCAGGCGTCAGGAGCCCCCCGGAAGGGAAGGAAGAAGGGACAGGCACGCGGACCACCAGGCATCACGTTCAGTTCCCCGGCGGCCCGCTGCACCGCTCCGGCGGCTCCGGCGACAGGCGTTCACGCTGCCGGCGGACCGGCGACGGGACAAAGGGGGACGGGATGACGCGACAGCGCCGATCGCGCCCGCCCAGGGCGGAGATCGCCGCACCGGGGACAGATCGTCACTTATCGCATCCGGTCCAGGCCTGAAGTTAACACGAAGGAAGCCTGGATTTAATTTCTGTTGAATCGCCATGTGCAATTCTGCAGTATGCAGACAGGTGGTGCTCCCGTGGTCGATATCGTTAAGATAGCAGCGTCGATCGACGATATCCCCACCGTTGAGGAAACAGACGCGATGCTGGAGGAGCTGCGCCGGCTTCCACGTAATACGGAGACGATCAGGTTGATGGATGACCTGCTGGAGCTCCGATCGCTACTCGGCGCGACGTGCTGAAAACGCGCGCCGAGTAGCGTCGGAAAGCTGGGCGGCGCACCTATGAACACACTGTTCAACTACGGTGCGCCGTCATTCCGGCCTGGCCGGTCAGCAGGAGGGTGTTACTAGGAGCCGAACGACTGGCCCTGGTTGCCCTGGTTGCTCTGGTTGCCCTGCTGGCCGCCACCGAAGCGCTCGCCGGCCTGACCCTGGCCGCCGCCGACACCGGCCAGCTCACGCAGGCGGTTCTCGACGTAACGCTCGCTGTGGTGCGTCTTGTCCGCGATCCGGGCGACGAGGTCATGGATGTCGGTCGCGGAGTCGAGGTCCGCCGCGCTGACCTGACCGAACTGGTCAAGGAGGCGGTAACGGAGCTGCCGCCAGTTCTGACGGAGCTGCTGCTCCACCTGCTGGCGCTGCTGCTGCTGCTCCTGCTGGCTCATTTTCTGATCCCTTTCTCAGCGGTCATTTACTGGCGCGCACCGAGGTGCGGGGCGAACGCTACCCCAGCGACTTCAGGCGGCGTCAAACCAACACCGGAATCCGAATGTATGCGGCCAGCCCGGGGCCACCACGACGGAAACAGCCCGCCGGCGCGCATAAACCGACCCCGGGGTTCAGTACCAGACCGACCGATTTATATCGGCCGCCGGCCGTCATTTCACCGTTTCCCGCTAAAGCGGGCGGCCACCCGGCCCGGCACCGCGCGGTCGCTGCCCGAGTCACCCGGACCGCCGGCCCGGACGCGGCTGAGTGCCTCGATCGCGCAGATTATCCCGGGACCGCCGAGGGCGAGAAGATGCGATCAGGAGCACGCCGAAAGTAGCGTCGAGGCATCCCGACGCAAGGAGGCGTCATGCGTGCCTGCGACACCTGCGGAAACGAATACTGGATGTCCTTCGAGATCCAGGTCGTCAGCGGTGAGACGTATACCTTCGACTCGTTCGAGTGCGCGGTGCAGAAGCTCGCCCCGCGCTGTGAGCACTGCGACTGCCGCGTGATCGGGCATGGGGTGGAGGTCTCCGGGCGTTTCTTCTGTTGTGCGCACTGCGCGCGGCAGACGGGCGGGATGGGCCGCGAGATCCGCGACGCCGTCGGAGCGCACCCCAACTGATCGGCGACCGGGGTGGGAGGCGGTACGCCCGGGTGCCGGGTCGGCCAGGCGACGGCGGCCAAGCGGTCGGATGGCTGACAGAAACCCCGGAGCAGCCCTTTTCCGCGGGTGAACTGGACGGGTGACCGGACCAATCACGCAATCCGAACACCGGCGGCCCGAAAACGGGCAGCCCGAGTGCGGAGAACCCGAACACCGGCAGCCCGACGACCGGCATCCGGCACGGCGCCGGCCCGCGCGCCGGAGCCGGTCGCGCGCCTGCCCACCGCCGGGACCGCGAATCCGCCTGCTGCGCCCCGGCGAGCAGGACATTGTCGACGAGGTGTTCGCCGGACTCTCACCGAGAAGCCGTTACCTGCGCTTTCACGCACCGCTGGGCACTCTGCCGGCGGCGCACCGCCGCGCCCTCGCGGACGTCGATCACCACGACCACATCGCGTTGGTCGCGGTGGAGTGCCATCCGCTGGGAATCGCGCGGCTGATCCGCACCGGACCGGCCGAGGCCGAGGTGTCGGTCGCGGTCGTCGACACCGCCCACCGCCGTGGGGTGGCCCGCCGGCTGCTCGCCGAACTCGACCGCCACGCCGTCGCGGCCGGAGTGCGCGAGCTGCACGCGAACGTGCTCGCCGAGAACAGCGCCGCGCTGGCGCTGTTCCGGGCGAGCTTCGCGCAGGGCCCGTGCGTGGTGGAGGGTGACGTGCTGCGCCTGACGTGCCTGCCCGGCCGCCGGACGCGGTGGGCGGGGCGGCCTGGCCGGCCGGGCGCGCCGGGCCGGCGCCGCCGGGGCAGGCGCCGGGCGGCGCCCGCCGCGGGCTGACGCCGGGCGGGAAGAACGGACGGATCAGCTGGGTCGGTCCGCCGGGCCGCTCTTGATCGCCTCGACGAGAGCGCCGAGCTTGTCACCGGAGAGGTTTCTGGCGAGATCGGCCTCACTGATCATCCCGACCAGCCGCTTGTCGTCGATGACCGGCATCCGCATCACCCGGTGCGTCATCATCTCGTTCAGGACGGTGTCGAGGTCGGCGTCCGCCCGGACGAACAGCGGCTTGCCCTTCCCGAGATCACCGGCGCGGGTCGACGCCGGGTCCCTGCCCTCCGCCACACAGTTGATCACGATGTCGCGGTCGGTGATGATGCCGCCGAGGCGGTCGTCGGCGCCGCAGATCGGCAGCGCGCCGACACCGAGGTCACGCATCATGCGGGCGGCGCTGACCAGCGACTCGTCCGCGCCAACGCACTTCGCGTCGCCGTGCATGATGTCCCGAGCGGTCGTCATGGCTGCTCTCCTTCGTCGTCATGCCTGCTGGGAGCCGTCCCGCGGCTTCCGGGGAAGCCGCGATCCGACTCGACATGACATACCCACCGCGACCGATCGCACACGATCAGTCGACAAGGGCGGCAGCGCACCGCGGATCAGTGGCGGTGTGCCGGGGACAGCTGGTGCACGGTCACCCGGCGCACGTCGCACGGGTCGCCGCCGGCGGGCGAACACGGCTCGCACTCCGTCTCGACCGTGGCGTGGACGACCCCGTGCTTCTCCGCCAGCACCGCCTTGACCCGGTCGGAGACCGCCCGCGCCTCCTCCAGGGTGGGATGCCCGGCCACCTCGACATGGGCGCTCGCCGCGGCGACCCGATCGGACAGGCCCCACACGTGCACGTCGTGCACCCCGGTCACGCCCTCCACGGCGAGGACGTCCGCCTGCACCACCGCCAGGTCGAGCCCGGCGGGGGTCGCCTCGAGCAGCACCCGGGACGACTCGGCGAGCAGGCGCACGCCCTGGACCCCGATCAGCGCCGCGACGACCAGGGAAAGCGCCGGGTCGAGCCAGTACCAGCCGCCGGTGAGCCAGATGACGAGCCCGGCGCCGGCCACCGCGACCGACACCAGCGCGTCGCCGGCCAGATGGGTGACCGCCGCCCTGGTGTTGATATCACCGTGCCGTTCGTGGACGAACAGCGCGCTGACCCCGTTTCCGACGGACGCGGCGATCGCCACAATCAGGACGGCCAGACCGTCGACCGGCTCGGGATGGGCGAGCCGCCCGGCGGCCTCGACACAGACCAGGGTGGTCACGACCAGCACGCTCGCCGCGTTCGCCTGGGCGGCGAGCACCGGCCAGCGCAGGCCGCCGAAGGTCCGGGTGGCGGACGGCGCCTGCCGCGCGAGCCGGATCGCCATCAGCGCGAACGCGACACCCACCGCGTCCGCGAGGTTGTGCACGGCGTCGGCGAGCAGGGCGACCGACCCGACGAGCAGCCCCGCCGTGGCCTGGCCGACGACGATCGCGACGTTCAGACCGGTCGCGAACGCGAGCCTGCGGCTCTGGGAGTCGAAGCCACGCGGTGCCGACCCGCCGGGCCCGGCCACCGCGCCGGGCCCGCCGTGGGTGTGCCCGGAGTCGTGACCGTGGCCGGGCAGGGTCTGCGGCGGGACGAGCCCCTTGCCGTGGCCGTGGTTGTGGCTGTTCTCGTGCCCGGGCCCGTCGTGGCGGCCCTCGAGGGTGTTCACCGGTCCACCAGGTCGGTGAGGTCGCGCGCGGCGACGCTCGCACCGGTGGGTACGAACCGGGCCGGCCGCTCCGCCTCGGCGGCGACGGGGTCGTCGCCCGTCGCCTCGTGCGCGTGGTCGGGATCGACCGCGAGCACGACGCTGAGCAGGTCGTCCAACGCGTGCGCGAGGGCGTCGTCGGCGAGCTCGTAGCGCAGCCGCCGCCCCTCGGAGACGGCCACCACCAGCCCACAGCCCCGCAGGCAGGCGAGGTGGTTGGAGAGATTCGTCCGGCTCACCGAGAGAATCTCGGCGAGCTCCGTCGGGTAGGACGGGCCCTTGCGCAGCACGAGCAGCAGGCGCGCCCTGGTGGGATCGGACAGCGCGTGCCCGAACCTGGCCAGAACCTCGCCATGCGCCACAAGCTTCACCATGTACTGAACAGTACAGCGACCGCTGACGTCAGTCGAGCCTGAACAGTCGACGCGGCTGGGTGCGACCGGGCCCGGCTGGTCGACGCGGCCGCCCAGGTGGGCGCCGGGCA
Organism: Parafrankia discariae; assembly: GCF_000373365.1. Taxonomy (NCBI): domain Bacteria; kingdom Bacillati; phylum Actinomycetota; class Actinomycetes; order Frankiales; family Frankiaceae; genus Parafrankia; species Parafrankia discariae. Next base: position 7,567 of record NZ_KB891237.1, on the reverse strand, counting down.
CCGGGGCGGCCGCGCGCCTCAGCCGGCGAGCAGGTCCTCGAGGAAGAGCAGCACCCGGGCCGGGACACTGCGTCGGCCCGGCCCGGCGAGCACAGCGTGCCCGCCGGGGACCACGGTCAGCTCGGTCCGGGCGGCCGTCCGGGTCGTCATCCGCACCAGCTGCAACGGGCTGATCGGGTCGTCCCGGCCGTGGATGAGCAGGATGGGGAGGTCGGGCAGCACCCGCGGCGGCGGGTCGGCGACCGGTATGCCGGCGACCGGCACGTGCAGCAGCGGCAGCCCGAGCAGGGCGAGCCCGTCGGGGCGCACGGCGGGTGAGCCGGCCATCGCCAGCGCAGCCAGCGCGCCCGAATCCGAGCCGAGCAGGACGAACGGGAGGCCGGGGCGGCGTACCTCGCCGACGGCGTGCGCCACGTTCCCGCCGGCCGGAACCACCGAGGCCGCGTAACCGTCAAGCGCCAGCCGCCGGGCGAGCCACTCGTAGGGCTCGCGGCTCTCGCCCCGCCCCATGAGCATCGCGACGGCCACCCGGACCGGCTCGGCGAAGAGATCGTCGTCCAGGCCGGCGTCATGATCCGCGAACCGGGGGCTGATCGTTGTCGAGGGCGTCATCGCGCCGTGGTCTCCTTGTCTGGCGCTCCGTTGCGCCGTCACGGCCCGCGGCGGGGATACGCGAGGCTCGTGCCGCCGGCGTCGCCGGCGCCGCGACCCCCGGGCCCACATGATCACGGCAGGGCCAGGAACCCCGGCAGACTATCTCCCGCGCGCGGGTCGCGGCGGAGGCCGGGGTGTCCGCCGAGCGACACGGCCGGACGACGCCCTGGGCCCGCACCGTCGGGCCCGCACCGCGCACGGCCGGCGCTTCGCCGATCCCGGGGCGCGGCGCCCCGGGATCGGCGCGACCGGCGCCAGCAAGCCGTCGCCGACCCCGGACTAGCTCTCGTGGATCTGCTGGGTGAGGTAGTTCGTCGCGCCGAGCTGGGCGATCAGCGCGAGCTGGGCGTCCAGCCAGTCGATGTGCTCCTCCTCGGAGACGAGGATCTTCTCCAGCAGCACGGCCGAGCCCACGTCCTTCTTCGACCGACACAGCGCGATCCCGTCGCGCAGCAACGCGACCGCCTCGTCCTCCTGCGCGACGTCGGTCTCCAGCTGCTCCGGCACGGTCTCGCCGATCCGCAGGGTGTGCAGCCGCTGCAGGTTGGGTAGGCCGTCCAGATAGAGAACGCGCTCAATCAGCGCATCGGCGTGTCGCATCTCGTCAATGGACTCGTGGTAGAAGTAGTCCGCCAGCCGGCGATATCCCCAGTTCCGCTGCATCCGCGAATGCAGGAAGTACTGGTTGATGGCTGTCAGCTCGTTCGTCAGGACCTTGTTCAACAGGTCGATGATGTCCTTGTCGCCACGCACCGTCGCCATCTCTCCTCAGTTGTCCTCTGCCGCGCCCGCGGGCCGCGGGGGCGCGGCCCCCCTCCGGACGAACGGCCGCCGCCACCGGGACCTCCGGCACCGTTCCGGCACGTCCGCGCCGGTCCGTCCGGGCGGCATCGCGACGCAAGGTACCCGTACCGTCGCCGGATACTCTTGCCGCCGCCGGATTGGGCCGGCGCGCCGCGAATTCGCCCAAGAAACAGGAAATCACAGTGGAGCCCGGCGCGCATACCGGCAAGGGCGCAGCGAACCTCACATCGACGCCTATTTAGGCTAGCCTGTCCTCAGTTAGGGAAGGCTTCGCTGATGCTTCACCGGCGTCACTGACGCTTCACCGGCGAGGCAGCCGCACCAGGCCGAGATAGAAGTCGTCGATACGGTGAATCACCTCGATGAACGCCTCGAAGTCCACGGGTTTCGAGACGTAGGCGTTCGCGTGCAGCGTGTAGCTGTACAGCACGTCGCCCGGTGCCTCCGAGGTTGTCAGCACAACCACCGGGATGGACAGCAGCCGCGGGTCGGCCTTCAGCGCGCTGAGAACCTCCCGGCCGTCCATCCGCGGCATGTTGAGGTCCAGCAGGATGAGGTCGGGCCGGGGGTTCGCGGTGTCCCGCAGGTAGGCCATGGCCTCCACCCCGTCGGCGGCCACATGGAGCTCGTGGTTGACACCGCGGTCGGTCAGCGCCTCCTCGACCATCAGCGTGTCGCCGGCGTCGTCCTCCACCAGCAGGATGTTGAACGCGCGGACAGCGGCGGCAGCGGTCACGAACGACCTTTCTTGGTGCGGAGTCTGGACTGAGATGGAAGTACCGACCGGACGCCGTGGCGTCACACCGGCCGGCGGCCGGCGGTCGGGCGGCCACCGGACACGGCCGTCGGCGCGGCCAACGATAGGCCGGTCGACGGTGGGGCGGGACGCGGGGCGTCCACCCAGGTGCTCCTGCCCGCGAGTGCGCCACGACTAACCGGCTACCAGGACCAGTCCCAACGACGGCACGTAGCCGCCATGCGACGCTGAGGCGGGGACGGTCCCGCCGGGACGTCATCGAGACAGCATGGAGTGCCACCAATGCGACGTGTCGTGGACGCGGACGCGGCGCTGTTCATGGGCTGCGCGCTGACCAACGCCCTGGGCGTGACCGGCCTGGTCCGGGCCTTCGGTTACCCGGGCATGCTGAACGACCCGGCCGGGGCGACCCTGGCCGCGGTGGGCTCGCGGACCGGGACCCTCACTCTGTTCGCCCTGCTCACGGCGGTGTCCGCGGTGCTGATCGTCCCGCTGACGACGCGGATCGTCCGCCTCGGGGCCATGCCGGGCCCGGCCCGGCCGGCCGCGCACCCGAACCGGACCGCCTGGGTGCTGCTGCTCACGGGCCTCGCCACCGCGACCGCCATGATCTTCGAATGGTGCTTCTGGCTCATCGGGGTGCCACTGCTCACCCGCAATCCGGCGGGCCCCGGACCGATCTCCCCCAGTGTGATCACGTTCGACGCGTTGCGGGTCACCCTGGGTGTGCTGTGCGGCGAGACGATCGGCCCGCTGCTGCTGTCCGCCTGGACCGTCCTGGTCGCCTCCCGTTTCGTCGCCTCCGTCTTCGACGACTGGTGGCCGCTCGCCCCCGCCCGCCCCGGACACAGCCCCCTCGGCGGGCACGGCTCGCTCGCCGGCCGGCCCGGCGGACGCGGCCCGCTTGACCGCCGGCCCGGCGTGCGCGATCTGCTCGGGCGCGGACTGGTCGGATCCGGGCTGGTCGAACGCGGTCGCCGGTCCGTCGCCGCGGCGGCGGACTGGCTGCGGCTGGAGGTCCTGCGCTGGGCGCGGCCCGTGCTCATCGGGAGCGGCCTCGCCTGCGCCGGGCTGCTGTTCGCGGCCGCCGCCTCGGCCGCCGGCCTGCTCCCCGCTCCCCGCCTGGCCGCGCTCGCCCGCCTGCTGTGGAGTCTGTGGCTGGCCGGGATCGGGGCCCTGGTCTGGGTCTCGCGGGCCCGGGGGGCGGGCCCGCGGCACGGGGCGGCGGCCCGGGGCCTCGCCCTCGGTCTTCCCTGGCGGGCGGGCGGTCCCCGGGCGGCCGTCCGGCCACGCCCGTTCCAGCGCACCCCCTTCCGGTACGCGGCCTACCGCGCCGCCGCCGCGGCCCGGAGCAGGGCGCTGCCCGGACACCGGCCGGGCCGGCACGGCGGTGGGGCGGAGCTGTGGGGCACGGCGGGCGGACTGGTCGGAACGGGCGGGGACGACGCCGTCACCGAGGCCGGCGACGAGGCGGTCGTGGACGTGGGTCCCCGCGCCCGGGCCCGCGTCGCCGCCGCCGAGACCTACGCCGACGCCCACGCCGCTGCCGACACCGACAGCGGCAGCAGCAGCGGCAGCGGCACCGACAGCGACACCGACACCGGCGAGGCCGAGGACAGGGTTGATCCGCCGACCGAGATCGTCACCGGGAACGGGGAGGGCGACGCGGCGGGCGACCACGAGCCCACGGACGCCCCGGAGTCCGCCCAGGGCTGACCCCGGGGCGGGGCGCCGTGCGCTCAGCCGGGCAGGCGGGGGCGGCGCGGCGCGAGCACCCGGCCCTGGACGCCGGCCTGGCGCACCGTCCAGCCGAGCTCGTCGGAGCCGGTGACCGACCAGAGCCACTCCCCCTGACGGCCACCTCGCTCACTCCGGCCCCGGCCCAGCGGGGCGGCGGCGAAGGCGGCGACGTCGCGCATGGCGACGTCCAACAGCGCCCCCCGGCCGGCCGCCCGGCACAGCGCGACCGCCAGCGCGCCGTAGAGGCCGGTCAGCGGGTCGGCGATCGCGTCGCCACAGAACACCGGGACCGCGCCACCGGAGACCGTCCGGTCCCAGCCGACGAGTCCGCCGGCCACGGCGGCGTCGTCACCGAAGGCGACCGGGCCGGGCCCGTGCCCGCCGGCGCCGGCCGCCCGCCCGTATCCGGTGATGCCGAGCCAGACCCGGCCGGGACGGGCTCGCACCCACCGCTCGGCGTCCAGGCCGAGCTGCGCGAGAGCGCGTGGCCGGGAGCCCTCGATCACGACGTCGGCCTGTTCGACGAGCCGGTGCAGCGCCGCCCGCCCCCGCGGGTCGGTGAAGTCGAAGCGTTCCTCGTCGTGGCCCGCGTGCAGCCACCGGTAGAAGTCCGGGTCCCCGAGCCGTGCCCCGTCCGGGCGGTGCACGCTCTCGACCTTCACGACCCGCAGACCCATCCGCCCCAGCAGGTGGGCCGCCAGCGGACCAGCCCACAACGACGACAGGTCGACGACGAGGGGACGACCGTTCTCCGGCCCGCCCGGCGCCGGCCCGGGGCCCTGCTCCGCCCGGCTCGGCGCGGCGCCCCGCACCGCGATCCGGACTGGTAGCCGCGGCCCGGCGGACTCTGTGGACCCGGCTGACCCGGCGGCCGGGAGCGACGCCACGGGCAGCCCCAGCAGCCAGGCGCGATCGACCAGGTCGACGCGGTCGTGCGCGGGCAGCAGGACGGCCAGCCCCGCCCAGGTCGTCTCCAGAGGGTCGCCGCGACCATCGGCGGGCGCGGTGGCTTCGGCAGGCGCGGCGGCCTCGGCGGGGTCCATGCCGAACAACGCCGGGAGCAGCTCCACGTCGTCCTGCCGGGCGAGGTTCACCGCGACCCAGCCGTCGGCGGCCCGCAGCAGCCGGCAGCTGCCGTTGGCGGAGATCGTCCCGCCGCGGCGCAGGCCGAGCAGGGCGGCCCGACCCGCCAGCAGCTCGGGGACATCGACCTCGACCGCCGCCCCCAGCGCGGCGGACGCGGCGCGCAGCAGCGCGGCGGCCGCCCGGGCCCGCCCCAGCACCGGGGCGTCCGGTACGACCGGGCTCGCCGTGGGCCGACCGGTGAGCCACATGAGCCCGGATCCGGCCCAGTCGAGCGCGGGAGAGGTCTCGAAGGACGGGGTTTCGAGCGGTCGGGCTTCGAGTGACCGGGCTTCGGGCGGCGGGGTTTCGAGCGGCAGGCCCGCCGCGAGCAGTGCCTCTCGCAGCTCGGCTGCCAGCTCGACCTCGATGTCAACCTGGACCTCGGCGTCGATCTCGGCGTCGGCGTCGGCGGAGCCGAGGTCAGCTGCTCGGTTCCGCGCCACGAGCCGGGATCTCACCACACTGGACCACCACGAAGCCACCACGCCCGCTGTACTCGATCTGGGCGAGTTCACCGGAGGTGCGCCCGATCAGGTTGCCGACCTTGAAACTGGAGACGACCCGGGTGCGGACGCCCGCCGTCCAGGCGACCGCCGCGTCGCGGTCGACGCACACCGGTTCGTCCGTCGGGAGGACGAGCGGGCTGCCCAGGCAGAGCACGCCGACGCCGCCCGTTCCGGAGACCTCGGTGTTGAACACGCCGCCCGCGATCATCGCGCCGATCCCGCCGGACGTCGTAGTGATCTTGTAGCGGACACCCGACTCGAGGGCGAGCAGGCTGCGGCCGTTGACCGTGAGCCGGTCGTTGTCCAGATGGAAGATCGAGATGTGGCTGCCGGACTCCGCGAACCAGACGGTGCCGCGGCCCTTGATCCGCATCAGGTCCTGCCCCTCGCCGGTGACCGCGCGCCGGAGGTAGCCGCCGACGCCCTGCCCCTTGTAGGCGAAGTCGACCTTTCCCCGGTAGGCCACCATGGACCCCTGCTTCGCGTACATCTCGCCGCCGTCGAGGCGGACCCGGAGCATCCGGTCGCCCTCCTCGAGCGCGAACGGCGGACCGCCGGAGTTTCCCGCCGCATGCTGCCCAAGTGGTTGATTCACAGGCACCATTGAACGCCGGACGGCGATCGCCGTCACCATCGATCGTGCGGCCGGGGCGGGTCGAACCGCCCGCGGGGCCGGGTCAGTCCCGGCGGTGCACGCTCACCGCGTAGCCGTCCTCGGGGCGGTCGGGCGCGCCGTCCCAGGTCGCGAAGCGGCGTTCGAGGGTGAGACCGGCGTCCGCGCACCAGCGGTCGTACTCGGTGAGGCCGAAGGGCGCCTCGGGCAGCGGCAGGTGCGCGCCGTCCAGGCCGAACCCGGCGACGAGCAGGCCACCCGGACGCAGGGCGCCCGCGAGGGCCCGCAGCACCCGTGCCTCCGTGCCCTCCGCCAGCAGTGGGATCACATTGCCCGCCGCCACGACCAGGTCGAACGGGCCAGCCCGGCCCGCCGGCGCCGGGGTGCCCTGGTCGGCGAGGCCCCGGTCGGCGAGCACGGCGGGCAGGTCCGCGAGATCACCGAGGATCCAGGTCACCTCGCCGGACACCGCTTTCGCCCGGGCGAGCATCGACGGGTCGGCGTCGACACCGGTGCACGAAAAGCCCAGTTCAGCGAGCCGGATGGCGACCCGCCCGGTGCCGCAGCCGGCGTCCAGGATCCGCGCGCCGGCGGGGACGAGCCCGGCGCAGAAGCCGGCCTCACCGTGCACGTCCAACCCGCCGGTGGCGAGGCGCGCGAACCGCTCGGCGTAGCGGTCCCCCACGGCACCGTCCGACGCGCCGCCGGAGCGCGCGCCGGTCAGGGACGCCCAACGGCTGACACCATTACCAGCGACCACCCGGCGACATTATCGGACGGCGGCGTCCCCCCGGACAGCGCGGCGTCACCTCCCGGCCGGCGCGGCTCCGTACCAGCTCGGTTCCCGGTCGGCCAGCCAGCCGTGAATGACGTCCCGCAGGCTCGCCGGACGCAGGTCGAGGCCGACCAGGTTGCCGATCGAGACCGAGGTGATGTCGACGTCGAACTCACGGCTGCCGATCTGCGACCCCCAGGGCAGATGGGCGGCGAACAGGACGTTGATCTCCTGGTGGCGGACGCCACCCTCGACGTAGACGTTCTCGGCGCAGCCGATGAACTCCAGGTCGGCCACGTCGAGGCCGGCCTGCTCCTGGGTCTCCCGGCGCAGGGCCGCCTCGACCGTCTCACCCGGGTCCACGTTGCCGCCCGGCAGGTAGAACCAGGGCTGCCCGCGGCGGTTCGCCAGCAGCACGCGGTCCTGGGCGACGAAGAGCACCCGGGCGCTGATCTCGACAGGGGCGGGCGGGGCCATGAGCGCTCCAAACAGGGGTCAGTGCGGGGGCGGGCTGGCGGGCCGGGCGGCTGGCAGGTCAGGCGGCTGGCGGGTGGCGGGGGGCGGGGGCGGGTCAGGCGATGCGACGGGCGGCG